>JARBAU010000061.1 GCA_029237525.1 Nitrososphaerales archaeon
GATATATTTGAAATAAATATACAGAGGGAAAAAATTCTGTTATAAATAAAGATACTGATATCTCAACTATAACGGGACGCAATATTGCTATTTAAAACTACATCTAGGTCGCTTGCTTGCAACAGTTAGTGCTATCTAATCGTCTTGACGCATCTGGTCATAGATTATATATTATCATTTTGGTTCAAATGCTATAGCGTACAAGTTAACGAAGAGCCATAATTTCGCCTCAGAGATTTGTAAGGGTTTAAATTAGTTAGATAGATATATAATAATTGACTAGGTTTGGGTTACTATGATGATGGCAGTTTTGGTCGAGATGACGATTCCTCCTCATCAATCATCGCTAGAATATCTGGTGCAAAACTGGCAATACTAGCTAGTATTATAATGGTTGGTGGCTTTTTTGCAGTTCAGGCCATGTTTGGATTTCCAGTAAAAGATCTGATCAGAAATGAAGTTACTGGTGACGCAAAAGTTGTCATTAAAGATCATAATACAAATACATGCGTTGTGGAATCATCACTGGATCATGAGCCTAGAATAATACAGAATTGTCCTTATAATAAAGGAGATACACTGACAATCACCTATAAAAAGGGCACTGTACCAATAGAAAAGTATGTGTTAAAAAGTAGTTAGATTATGATCGAGAGTAAAATCAAATTCACTAATGAATTTAAGGTAAATATACGATTGATGAGTATTTTTCATTGGACTTAAAACTATAGGTTTATAAACTTAGAAATTTTTGGAGAATTTTACTTATAATAAGTTGTTTTCTATATCATCCTATTATATGTTTATTACATCTAACAGTTAGACTTATCTAATATGTTTTCATAATAATAAGTATTAGTATTATGATGGAAATACAAGAAGGAGGTCAAACTAATTTTGCCGTAAGGATAAACGGAGTCCTTCCAGATATTCAAACATTAGGAGATGAAGAAAACTCTGAACGCGCAGCCGAAATAAAGAAGAAGGGTATTAATACAAATACTTCGTGTTCATTGTTCTTAATCAAAAAGAAGGCGTCAGAAAATCCTTTGCCAATTGGATCTGTAGGAAATTACGGAAATCAAGTAGCATCAGAAAATCAGTTGACTTTTCATCTACTTATTGATATTGGTAATGGAGTAGTCAATAGTCTAAAAGCAGTTAATAGCATCTCAGATCTCTCGATTTTTGATAATAAATCCCAAACACCTAAACTTAGTTCAGGTGCTATTACTACTGCTACTAAGGCTACGCCAGCATCCCAAATCGCCGATAAGCCATTCTATCCACCAAATGCTCTTCTCATAACTCATGCACACGATGATCATATACACGATTTACCATTACTATTGGAAAACATAAGGCGATTATCCAGCGATGCTACCTTTGAAATATTTTGTACAGCACAATGTCGAGATCAGATTTTTGCCAAATTCCCTGCTATTGCTGAAATGGCTGGTAGTGGTAGTAGTACTGGTAGTGGTAATAGTAGTAGTAGTCATGTCACAAGCTCCAAAATATCTTTTAAGGTTATAGAACCAAATAAGACCTTTGAGGTAGGTCCACTGTCAATCACACCAATAGAAGCTTATCATGGCGAAAACTCAGCAGGTTCTGTAATTTATGTCATCAGACTGCCTGACAAAAAGAAGATAATCATTGGCTGGGACTTTCTATCCTTAAAGTCTGCAGATGAGAGTTTATTGTGGAATCCTGATCTATTGATACTGGGTACACAAAGCTTTAACCAGCATCCTGAAACTGGGTTGATATCTGTTACAGAATCGTTTAATATAGTTAGAGAATGGAATGCCAAACAATGTTACTTAGTTCATTATAGAGGTTTATCAGACCTCGAGAATAAAAAAAATCAGTGGTTTAGAGGACCTGCTAAACCTATGACATCAGACGAATTGCAAAATACAATTGATTCTTACCTTAAGATTACTGGAAATGATGGTAAATTCAAAATTACTGTAGCTAGGCAAGGGATGATCTGGACTGATAATAAGGATAGTACCCAAAAGTCAATGTCAAATACAATACCAAATATAATGGGACAAGAAAAAGGAGAAGCAGAAGGAGAAGGACAATCAAATCTAGACAAGAGCAAAATCCAAATCCAAACTGAACAATCTTCTTCATCTTCATCATCTGATAATAGTCCAGAAGAATCTAACAATATGCTGGAACTAGAGGCATTACAAAAGTATGTCATGAAGATTGAAAAAGATGATAAAGAGAATAAAGTGAAACTTACCATTGAGGATAAAATCAATAGATACGATCTAAGGTTTGTTCGACCACACAAAGAAATTACAAAGGGTAATGCAAGTATACTTGATAGTAATAGTAGTAATATTAATAGTAAGAGTAGTAATCAAGAGAATTATATACTAAAAGCTGAAGGTGAAAAAGGCATGCTTGCCAAAGGCCCAGCACTATATATGGAAACATCTCCAATTAAATTGAATGACTCGGCAGACGAAGAAGCATTTGTTGTAAAGGTCAGAGCATTTAAAGGAAAGAAAGATGTATTCAATGATGAAATACTATTAAGCAAGATAGAGTGGATGAGACTAAATAGATACATTAAGGAAAACTTTTGAAATATGAAGAATTTTACATAATTAGATGATACTACGTATGACTGGTGTAATCAATATCCTGTCAAATAAATGTACACGTTATCCTTTTATTTTGTCAATAATGCTGGCCGCTTCATTATCCGTTTCAATTCTTATATTTACTCCGTTTTTAGTTCATATATCATATGGACATGCATTTGTAATAGACAGTAACCCCTCGCCATCACAATCGTTAAAAACACCACCATCAAAGGTTCAAGTTTCGTTAAGCGAACCAGTAGATGAACGCTATAGCAAAGTTTCAGTCGTTGATGCAAATGGAAAGGTAGTAGATAAAAAAGACGTACATTATGTCAA
>JARBAU010000062.1 GCA_029237525.1 Nitrososphaerales archaeon
GAAAATTATAAATCCTTTTCAGGAGAGGATTTGCTCTCAAAGCTCATTCGGGTACAGACCGACGATGGTAGTACAATGACAGACAAGCAGTTACGTGACGAAATAATAACTATACTAATTGCCGGTCATGAAACTACATCAAATGCTCTAACTTGGACGTACTATCTGCTTTCACAAAATCCTAAGATTGAACGCAGGGTTTTTGAGGAAATAGATATGGTGTTGGGAGGCAATAACAAAGATTCCAAACTACCATCAATTGCTGATCTGCCTAAACTGAATTATGTTGAAAAAGTGTTTAGAGAGGCTATGAGGTTATATCCTCCAGTCTGGACCATAGGAAGGTTTGTTCAAAATGATTACATGTTGGGAGGGTATACCCTTCCAAAAGGCGCACCACTTATGTTCAGTCAGTTCGTGATGCACCACAACTCCAAGTACTATGAGAATCCAGAAGCATTTAATCCTGATAGATGGACTGAAGAGTTTAAGATGCACCTGCCCAGGTTCAGCTATTTTCCTTTTGGAGGAGGAATTAGAGGATGCGTCGGAGAGCCATTTGCATGGCAGGAAGGAATTCTCTTGATAGCTACAATATCAAGTTATTGGAGCATGAGGCTTGCGCCTAATCAACACATTAAACTTCAGCCAGGCATAACACTTAATCCAAAGAACGGGATCAAAATGAAGCTCAAGTACAGGCGAAAATAATCGTAAATATTAAGTGCATTTTTATGGTTCAATTTGCAAACTGTCAAAAAAATATGATATACAAAGAGTGCGTCTTGGCTAAATCCATTAGTCATCAATTTTAGACTGGTGGACATGGTGGCGTGTACTCCTAAATTATGAGTTCTGTGATGAGGATAAGGAAGCGTTGTCGGCTAGATCCTATCTTCACCACTGTTGTTGCTGCAGTTCTAGTCCTGCTTATTTACTATTCAATCATACAATACTGATAATAGAGAAGTCATCACTTAAATCTTGGTCAATTGCGCAGAAGGTAGTAGATTCAGAACAAGAATTTCAGGATTGTGCAGACTCTAGTTTTAAAGGTCCAAAATTCTAGATTAATGAAATACCCAGGATAAGGACAAGAATAGAAGAAGAGACAACTTGACAAAAAGAATCTAAATATATTGATTATTCGGAATAATAATGTCTTTAGTTCACGTAACTTTATTCCTAAATATATCGACTATTTAGAACAGTTTGTCTATGATCATGACTACATATCTATGTTAATCATAGTTGGAGGAAACATAAGACAAAAGATGGTAGACAATTTAACGATAGAAGCTTCTTTGGAAATGAACAATCATCTCTATTTTAAATCAGCCATTGGTCAGATGGTAAGGCAAATCTTGATTATAACAAACAATTATTCAATGGATACTAAAAGAACGTATAGTTTTTCTTTGAGAGTTGGAGATGCGCTTAGGAACTGTATGACACTACTGATGTAATTAATGAATTATATACAAGACAGAAGAAAGACTAAGTAATTATAGTCTTACGAATATCTTCATTTATTATTGGCTCACCATTCGTTCTTAACACCATGGACCTAACTGAGCGAAACCATAATTAGTCTTTTCAATAGTTTCACATTAGAATTTTGTATCGAATAGTATATTGGTAATGAAGTTATATTTTTTAAACCAAATAAAAAACCACACAATGCTTATTCATGATTATATTATTTATGATACATTCTAAAACTTGCAATAACATATCAGCTGCTCAGGATGGAGTTATTCTGCTTGGCAGGGACCTTTTTGTCCTCTCAATCTAAATAATTCCAGAGGGTTAAGTTACTATTCTCAAGTATTTGATTATGTGGAAATTGATTGATGCAATCAAAATAGCTTGGCTAGGAAAGGTTCTAAGAGGTAATGGATATGAAATGAATGACTTTAGACAATTGCCCAGTAATAGATGAAATATAAGTCACCGTCATGATCCTGAATTCTTACGCTTGCTTAGTATACCTGCAACACAGTGATACCAAGATTAACCATTTCTACATCATTATCATCATAGTTGCATGCACCATCAACGAACTCAAGGGCTTAAGAGTTCTAACCAGCTTTGATGCCAGATGAGTTGTTATTGATGTTTGTGCTATTGCTTGTATTTGTATTGGATAGGCTTGAGGCGATAGCTGCAAGTCCTGCTTTGGCACACTGCTCATC
>JARBAU010000063.1 GCA_029237525.1 Nitrososphaerales archaeon
AAAGTAGTTCTGATGACACTGATTCTAACTCATTGATTCTTGATTCAATCTAAAAAACCCCATTCCAAATAAAGTGAGCATAGCAAATAGTATTATGTGAGGCAATTCAATTCTGACAACTGGTATAATTATATCCTCAATGTTAGTTGTTGCAAATATCAGATCTATACATTCAATTAGTATAAGCAACATGAACCCTAGTGCCATATATAATAGCCTGTCAGAAGGTTGTCTCTTGTAAGCAATTAAAGATATGACACTCAGGAAAATTGAAATAATTAGACTAGCCAAATGTAATATTATATGATAGATCATACCAACGTGAGACACATGGGGCAGAATTACAGGCACTGCCAATATTCCTATAACAATTGCCGATATCAATCCTAGTAACTTAGGCTTACTATCTGCTAAACTTTTTGCAGACACCCAACGGGACTGCACAATTTGCAGCTGTCAACTCGACTTATTAAGCAATATGGTACAAACGTCGAATACGAATTATGTTTATTGAATTACGAACATTACGACTATATTGATTTTTAATAATTTGACACGTCATATGTTCAAATTTTGAACAGTTATCATTACAAACTAGCCATTTGACGTACACAATGCAATAGACTACAGACTAACAGAAACGGCTATGCACGACAATTTACACGTAGATACGTTCCTAATTCGAATAACTATGCTATTTGGTCATGCAACAGTGTAAAAGGTAAAAAGGTATTCATTTTAATCTCCTATTTTTCTGTAAAGCACCGATAAAATATAGGGAGTAGATTCCCAATTAAGGATTCGGTCCACAAGATTACCTGTTTCTATTAGTCAAAGCAAATAGCTAGAATTTAAATCTTGTATTGCATTCGACGAGCGTACTATAACTATTTAGTTTACTCTGTTTGAGGTCAATGAGTTAAAAAAATATGAACAGGCCTATGATTGAACAAGTCATGACGTCATCGTAAATTTGAATTCCGAGACTTCAGGCTTGATTGGATTGAAAAGTATACCATATATTCGAATCTTGATGATATAATTTCCATTTGATACGTTTTGACCTTTAAGGATAGGAACCTCGACTTGTCCATCTAATGAGTGTAATTGAGGTTGACCAGTTTCATTAGAGAGTTGAAATACTGTTTTACCGTCTTTTAACATCAAAAAGTCATAGTCAACATGTTGTTGTATCGTATATGTGTGTGGTTTCAGGAAAAATACCTTAAAAAGTTCTTTTAATTCAGGATTAAAGCGAATAGTTGACTTTTGTACTGATACATCCAAGCTTTTTCCGTTTGTTGAATTTCTACCTATAAACGTGTCTCCATTAGCGTTTTGAAACACGAATGCGTAAGATATCAAACCTAGTAGACTTGCAGAAAGCAGTATGAATGAGAGTGAAAAGAATGTGTGCAAATGTCTTTTTGACACTTTTTGTCAATCCTTATTATATTTTTCGAAGAACCTATCACAAAAACAGACCGAAATATAGATCATTTGTCATATTCTGAAATTACCTCGCCTTTTGTGGACTAGTCTCACTTTGATGAATATCTATAAAGGGCTTTGATATAAGTTAGATTAAGGCTAATAATAGAATATACCTAATAATAGGTAAGCGACTTGTACAGTAATAATTACATACGACATATCATATCTGTTAGTTATGATTTTCTAGTTTTAACGATAATTCCGACCAGCACTGTTATACCTACAACGACGATCGCAATACCCACATACAATCCTGAGCTAAAAGATGCATTTACGGATTGAGTGGGAACAATTATCTGAAATGACGCTAAGGCCACTGCAGAAATATTTGATCTAACGGCTGCGATAACTTGATATGTACCGTAATCTGGAAATAAATACTTTAATGAAAAATGACCATTAGGAGCAGTTATGTTGTTGAATCTAAATGTTCTTTCTTGTCCACTACTATTAGCTGTTATAATAACATGAGCAAGAAGATTCTTCAAGTTCTCGCTTGTCTTTAAATCTTGAACAATAAATCTTAATTCTGTAGGCGAATCAACCACTGGTTTCGATGGAGAATATGCAAATATTATCTTTACACCATTGTTTTTATCAGTCCATTGTTGTGATGCATTGTTTGAAAATTGGGTATTCTGTACACCATTATTCTGAGCATATGCTATATTTTTGTGCTGATTACGAGTGATTTGATCAAATTGTATGGGCTGCATGGAAAGAACAGTTAATGTAATGATAATGATAATCCAAACATTGCTAGAGCATATATTGAAAATCAATAATAGTACTCACTCAAATTACTCGAGTAATATATTTTTATTAATTTTTACTTGAAATATACAATACCACAATACCGATAATATCACATTTAAATAGAAGTATTAATCTGATGAAGGTAATCTGTTTTCAGTAAAATGTTGATAGTCGTAACACTGAAATAAAATTATAGAAATTATTAAATCATGTCCTTTTCATGATACGCGCCAAGTCTTTGCAGTGACTAATCTTAGCACAGATAGAGGGGGGAAAACCCCCTCAACATGAATATTGTTTCTGATTCCGCGCTGATGATGATCGTCTATCCTCTCCAGAATAGATGTCAGCTGAATACCACATATGGGACTATTATGATTTATGGTACATGCCACGAATGTACCAATTTATAACATTTGATAACATTTGTTGACAATACTGATATCAAAATTAGACTAAGTTGTTAGGTAAGAACGATTCTAAATCTCAGTTATGAAAACACAGATATAATTTAAATTGATAATTAAGCTAGGCTGCATGCATTTCTGTTACAGATAAGTCTCAGTACTGTTAAAGGGGGAAAACTCCACATGGGGCACGTATAAACCTCAGTCTGACTTGATTCAAACATTCGTCTGAATTTGCATATGTATGTTTTGTGTAATTACCGTATGTGAAATTATTATTGTTTATGGTACATACACGATTTACTAATATTTGTCGTTCATATATTAAAAATTGGTTTCAGAGTAAAACTAAACCTGACTTGCAGGAAATATTACTATTCAGATGATTTTCAAAAAGTAGGTGAAAAAATTGGTATGGAGTAGGCAATACCATTTGTCTCATTATTGGTGCATCTCCATTAGATGATCCTCCACCAGCACCAGACGATTTGCTCTGTATCTGAGCCTGAGTTGTAGTAGAGGGTTAGAATATGTCTTGAATTGGATTTGTGCAATCAAATCCACCAAACCACCCTTTACTATTAAACTTGCTTGTATCTTTTCCAGGTATTGAACAGAAAACTGTTTCACTTACTGGAACTTCTGTTACAAAGTAATTTATTTGTCCAGTTAGATTATATTCATAAATACCATGCTGTTGAATCTGTCAAGATATGCAATATCGTTTATTACCAAATGCTTCAGATAGTGATACATTTGTCTATATATCGTTATCACTATTAACTTGGGCTTATTATTAACTTGGGAGAATTATTAACTTGAGTTAATCCTGGTGAGATATTATAATTAATCACAGTTAGAGCATTCGTAGGATGTACTATAATATTTATATGCAAGATTTTACATGATGACGACTGTGAGCCATAGCATAAGCAAATTAGGACCTATTGAATTGACCAAACCATATTCCAAATTAGTTATTTTACCTATACTATTTCTAATCTTTATTGTCGCAGCTTTAATTGTTCCTGTTTATGGACACACATTCTCTCAAAATGAGAATTCTTTATTTCTAACTAGAATGAATCAAATTCATTCCCAGTTACAATTGGTTCAGAACCTTCTGTCAACTAATACCACTTCTACAGGAGATGATGCCAAACTAGCTCAGACTCATACAATGCAAGCATTATCATTTTTAAAAGAAAAAGATCCTGTTAACAATTTTACATGGACTCAAGAAATTGCTGAAAGAAATCAAAGGATAGCAACTGATCTTGTTAGAGGATTAAGCGATCTCAATGTCTTGGTAAATCAGAGAGCTTCGTCTGGAGCTAAAATCAA
>JARBAU010000064.1 GCA_029237525.1 Nitrososphaerales archaeon
CACTCGATACTTTAGGAGCAATAAATGACGGGTCGTTGGTATTCGCACCACTTATCTCTACAGCAGGTCCAGCTATTTGTGTCCAGGAATAAGTGATTTTATCCCCAGGATCTGAATCGGTTGCCGTTCCATAAAGTTTAACTATTTCATTTTCTTTTACAGTTTTATTTGGACCTGCCGTCACCTCAGGTAGATGATTGATCGTATCAGATCCTGGGTATAAACGATTAGGAATCCCAAATGCTATATCAGTGGCAAGAGGCCAGACTAGCAGTCCTAAAATGATGAAGACAAGTGAAGAATAATTTAGTATAAAAGTAAAGACTGTTCTATTCCTTTCCTCTTTTCTAGATTTTATTGCTACCAGGTAGTACTCACTTTACTCCAGGAATTTCAAGGCAAAAGCAGATAATTCTCGGGACATATATGATCAGCCTACTTACCGGACACCGATCTTCACTAGTGCTGTATTGTTGCTATCCATGTTTCCATCATTCACCTTGTAGGTAAAGCCATCATTTCCAGTAAAGTTCTTGTTTGGCGTATACTCCACGACACCACTTACTTGGTTGATAGTTCCTAGAGTTCCATGAGATGGAGGTGTGACAATATCTGCAATTATTGTATCATGTTTATCCTCATCTATACCTGTTAATGTAACACTAACAGGCATATTCATCTTTGTTGTAACTGATTCATTGACAGCTGAAGGAAGATTATTACGTGGTTGAAATTGGATTCCTTCGATGAAAATAAACGCTGCAACAGAACTTACTACCACGGCAATAACTAGTACGATCAACTTTAAATTACCAAACCACTTAAGCCCTTGCTTCGTGTCGCGCTTGGATGTAGCTACTGACGAATAATATTGTTCATTTCTTGACTTTATGTTTCCCTCATCTGAGAGGTAAGATGTTGATGTAGATGGCCGTGGTAATTGTCGTAGGTCTTCTGAACCTTGTAACACTTGTTCAGGAAGTAGGGAATAGAAGAGATGGCCAGAGGAAATTGGAGTAGGATTAGAAAAAGTACTTTTTGAAAGATTAGGATAACTCGCAAGTATAATATCTCCGGATGCCTCCACCTTTGTTATTGGTTTCTGTTTGGGTCTCTTTCTTGGTGGCAGATTCAATATGGCCTTGTAAACATAGCTTCCTAGGGAGTATGCTGTAATGTTACCATTAACATCAACTGATCTTTCATTTCCTCTCAGTCCTTCAAGCAAATAGTAGGTAAATATACTATGATCTTGTTTTTGTAGTCCATAGGCTTCTTGAGCAGCTTGGCTTGCGGCTAAAAGGCACTTTCCTTCACCTTGTTGCTCAGCTTGAAGTACTCTAGCTTTTCTTTGCAGTGCATCGGTGCCTATTTTTGCTGCATCATCTTCATGGCCCTTGCTAAGTTTGGCTGCTCCACTATAACAGCAATCTAAAATTGTAACTACTCTCAATGAAACACTATTCTGCATCAGTCTTGTAAGTTCAGATGAAGAAAACCCTCTTCTGTATGGATCGTTTGGATTTATTTCAGAAGATGCTAGACAAACATCCCCGTCCCCTGTTGCTATGCCATGACCAGAAAAATAGAAAACTAGGGTCTCATCAGCATTCGTGTAGTCATTGTTAAAGAAATCAAAGATTGCGTCCCTCATTTGATTAAAATTGACGTGCCCTATCAATCGATGGTCTTTCAATATTTCATACCCTAACGATGTCAGTAGCTCAAAAACATCCTTTCCATCCTTTTTGCAAAAACTAAGAGTCTGTAAATCAGAGATGTATTCACTTACACCAATCACTATAGCCTTTTTTTTGCTAACAGTGTTCTCTTCATCGTGATTTATAGCCAGAATCCCATTACTCATTTTTCCTAGGACAATTGTACTTGATTTGACAATTATAATAAGATTAATCCAATCTTATGTACAAATGTTATCAATGTAGCTAATAAATTATGATGATTGTATATTTATAATCTTTAATTCATAATTGATTTCCTGGCTTTAGTAAGACCCTCTTCACCCTCGCCCTTCGAATTAACAACTAGTCTTGTTATTCCTACGGTCTCAATTGCCACACTGATCCACAACTCTATGGTCTCTAATTGGTAATGTTTAAACCAACTAGAAACTTCTTCTACTGAAGCTGAAAATCGTTGTATTGTACTTCCTTGCTCAGCTTTAAGCTTTGGTATATATTCATTATCCTCAGAAGGTGTAGCATGGGAAAGGATAGCTCTATCATATTGTTCTTTAAGTCTCCTTTATCTTTCATATTTATCTAATAGTTTGCACCTATTTTATGATTATTCTTTATTCTGGTTATCTTCTATGCCGGACCATAACACTTGCATCATATTTACCAAGTTATCTATGTCGCTAGAAATTCTGTTTTTCGAATATCAAATATCAAATAGACTTTCAATTGTAGGAATTATGCGTGGTTAGAAGATACATTGCCCTATAATAAAATAAGATCTACATTACAATATTAGGAGATTCAAATATGACAAGTCCCAATGTACAAAGCCCTTGATCTATTCATGCAAAATCCATTCTTGTTCACACGAAAGCTCGGGAATCAATTTGGTAAAAATAAAAGTCTTCCTGGCTACGTTAAGTAGACCCGTCATTGGTCAGGGAGGCAACATCTACATCAGTATTTTTAGAGTATCAATAATAGGATATATTTGTAGGAATTTCGATAGAAGTGACGTTACTTAGATTCATATAAACAACATAAATCTTAGAACTACATAATCATCATTTGCAGATTCAGCAAGTCTAAAAAATAGATACTCTTTCGGAATTAAAAATTGAGTGTTGAGAGTGGGTGACGAGCATTTGTACCAATTATGACTTTGAACAGTCTGTGACATAATCCATTCCTGCAAGCGGTAAGACGTTACAATTCTCTTTTTCAGGAGCAATACATGATACCATCGGCATAGGAGGAGCTCTAAGTATCACCTGACATTTGTCATCTGCATTTGCTGCCGTTGGGACTATGGTAAGGAATGACATACTGCATAATAGGGATATTAGTGCTGTAATCAGGAATAATTCTCGATATATTTCAAATATCACCTCCTTTCATATCTCTGCCATGATTTATCTTGTCTAGTTTACTATTGTGTAGGTGCGAATAAGTTCTCTAATTATTCCTATAATTGGTTGAGATCCACCGTGAGGATCAGGATTGTGATAATTTTTGCTAGTAAAGTGAACATCAGCAGTTGATACTGGCCCTTCCGGCGGAGCCGGATATTTACTTGCAGAATCGTTTAGCACAATAGACATTATTTTTCCATCTATGACTGATATAGTTACTGGTACATTTGACCACTCGTCTAATTTTTCGTTGAGTCCTATGTTCACTGTTCCTTTTATTTTTCCACTGTTATTCATATTAAGTTGGGCTTCGGTGCCCGGATCTTGGTGAAAAGTGTTCATATAATGAGAATGATATTTCATTGCATTTGGCAAAATAGCAGTCATGTTTGCTCTAAAATCCACCACTTTTCCATTTTGTACTATGAGCTCGGCAGGGCCACTCATATGGAAGTCGTTGACTTCATGGGTAATTGTTCCCTTTATCGAGAAATTTGTACTATTTGATTGCGGTACCGTATTTTGGCCATATACGATGCTATAACTAAGCCCTGTAGTTGCTCCTATCAATACAGCTGTCATGCTGATGATGATTGGTAACTTGATCTTCATCTTCATTATCAATCAAGTATAACATTTGAGAAGTCATAAGGCTTTTGACCTTATCTTTATTACAAATCCAAATTGTAGGTGATTTCTCAACTCTGTGTATTATTAATAATTTGATTATTAATTTCTCTGATTAGGTGACCCTTACCATTTTATATTTAATCGCTCGGTTATTGGGCTTTGAGTATCTACAGATAGCCTTTGGAAGAACAGAGCAAATGCGAATATGTCCCACATCGATTCAAAATTAACTAGTGACAGTTATCAACAAATTGATGCTAAGGAACATCATGAGCGATATAACATAGCTTGCAATAGCGTTCATAGGTAAGATTCATGTTCATGATATTGCATACAAGCCTTTATGAAACTTTTAACCGGGCACTATTTTCTCAATAGAAATATGTAATAATAACTGGAATAATTACTATGCACATAATGAGTAATCTAGTCTGTTGTCAGATCATTCCTCCTGATGTATTGTACCAAATTATAAAAGAAGGAACTTCTGAACAAAAAGATAAATTTATACGCACATTAGAACTGTCTGAGATTCTTCGTACACAGAGAAGCATCATTGCTGGGATGCGCGGTGTTGGCAATATTCTAAAGATAGCAGGACACCTGCAGAAGCGGCGTATTGTTTATGATGCAAACCATGCAGATGATATATTCTCCCTTCCAGGAGAGCCAAAGCGATATGAAGAAGATCTTAAAGAAACAGGTGATAACGACGTGGACAGCTGCTTCAATAACACAGGTCTTGTGTACGATTTTTACAAGGAAGTTTTTATGAGAAATTCCATAGACGACGATGGAATGGAAATGAATTCCTCGGTCCATTTTGGAGTAGATTTTGACAATGCAGTCTGGACTGGTAGTCAAATGGTATATGGAGATGGTAGCGATTTATTATTCAAAAAAGGCTCTGTTGCGAGTAATTTAACTGTGACAGCACATGAACTAACACACGGTGTTACTGACCATGAAGCCAATCTTGTTTACAGAGGTCAGCCTGGAGCATTGAATGAGCATATGTCCGATGTGTTTGCTGCAATGTGTGATCAATGGGTCAGCAAACATACGGTCGACGAATCTTCATGGCTAATTGGCAAAGACATGTTAATCGAGGGTCAAGCCCTACGATCCCTAAAGGATCCCGGTACTGCATATCCTACTGATAAACAAATAGACCATATACGAGATTATCATACGGGAATGCTCATACATTATAGTTCTGGGATACCGAATAGGGCGTTTTACCTCACATGTAAGGAGATAGGAATTAATAGTTATTCTTGGCAAAAAGTTGGAAAGATATGGTATGCGACGTTAATAGATAAACTAAGAGAATATTCAAAGTTCCAAGATGCTGCAGATTCCACATTTGATGTTGCAGGATCTCTTTATGGAAAGGATAGTAAGGAACAAGCTGCCGTATATAAAGGGTGGGAAGGTGTAGGCATTACGCCTAGAGAAAGCTCCGATATGACAGCTAATCTCGTTGGAGGAAAAAGAAGGAGGAGACATCAGATCTTATGAAGATTTTATATGACAAATGAAAATATACTTTGAGCAATGTGGCGGAATACTGGGATTAGATAAAAAAATCTTAATCGATACTGAATATCTTAATGCTGATGAATTGTTCAAGTTGGAGCAATTAGTAGATGATGCAAAATTCTTTGAGTTAATCACAGATTCATTAGAACAACCACAACGAGGTGCAGATTATTTTGAATACAAGATCACAATTAAAACAAGAGAAAGAGAGCATCATATCAAAACTACAGACATTACCATGCCACCAAACATTGGCCCGTTGATTAGATATCTGAGACAAAAGGCCCTTTCACAGAATAGGTGAACAAGTATAAAAATAAGTTTCAAAACCTTCGTCCTCCCGTCCCAAATTGTTTTTTTATTGGTATGTGAAAACATAATGCCTTTACGAATATAGTTGGTTTGAATTATGACAATTTAATGTGGATATTAAGGAATAGTCAAGAACAAAGCTAAAATACATGAACTAGATATTAATAATATGTGATTTTGTCGTATCCTGCGTTAGATTGTTCTGTTTGCACTTGTTGCATCAATTCTTGGTCTAATATACTGATTAAACATTCTGAAATAAACATCTCTCTAAATAGTTATTATGGTAACTAAAAA
>JARBAU010000065.1 GCA_029237525.1 Nitrososphaerales archaeon
ATTTTTTGCCTTTATAATTTGATTAACGTTGTTACATTGTACTTGCAATTAAATGCAATTAAATTGATAGGGCATTTAGCCTAGTCTTGTATTTCTCACTCAAAATTAACTGCAATTGAATTGATAGAGAAAGTTGGTATCTGAAGTCTCTTTTGAGAGCAACTTTAGTCGCCTTATTTTGTGATAGCTAAAATCATATTTATTCTTGCAATACAACTAAGAGAAATCTATGTCTTCTAAGGTTGATCAAAACAATGCATCGCAGACATGACTGAAATGAAAGCTAATCAATCGATTATATTCATATTTTATATTAGATTGTAGATAATCGCATTCTGTGAGAATATTTCGTAACCTCGATCAGCTCGATCAGCTACTCTTGCATAATACAATTGATACTTTTATACTGTATAAGAGGGTCTGTGAACAATATAACAATAATGACATCCTGAATCTTGCTAAAGATTTGGTACCAGACCCAGTACTGAAATTATATTATTCTGAGCAAGATTTGAAGCCAATTTTACAGTGGTTTAAAACCGATTTTATGAGGTGGATGCCTAAGCTCTTGAAATGTGAGAGATGTCTCTGCGAAATGGATATACAAGTCGTAACGGGAAATTCGTGGAGACTGCGCGCGACTGAGATTTATTTATGCAATAAATGCGGGTTTGAACAAGTATTCCCTAGATATGGTGAAATTCGTAAAATTGCAGTGACGAGGCTTGGTAGATGTAGTGAATGGTCTCTGCTATTTGGCGCGATTTTAAGTTCAATTTCGATCAAAACTAGACTTGTGCATGATTTCTTAGATCATTGTTGGAACGAATCATCAATAAATGATTCTTGGTTACATGTAGACTCTACCCTTGAATTTCCAATTTCATTGAATCATCCACATTATTATGAGCAAAATTGGGGTAAGAAATTCCGATATGTCTTGGCATTTTCTCACGACAGTTTGGAAGATGTGACTATGATATATTCAGAACAACATGGTAATGTTCTAAAAAGACGCAATCAGAAAAATGACACTGGCGAGTTTAAAAAGATATATTCGAAATTATGAATATGACCATCCCCACTAATTATAAACTTGTGCAATTTTTCTCATATTTTAATATCGAGATTCCAATACCATAACACTTCTTTATCGTGTAGTAATGGAGGCCAGCCAAAACCATAATTACAAAGTGCTTCGTCCAATCTGTTATTGTATACCAGTATCATTTATACACGTGGAAAAGTGTAGCCGAAAGATGGAAAAACGAAACATCACAATGGGTTGGAACCATCTATGCTACCAATGCGTTAGCTCATTTCAAAATGATCCTTTCGGATATAAACCACATGAAGAACAATATCTCGACAATCCACATGATGTGGTGCTGTTCAATTATAATGCATTGATTCCTAAAACCTATTTTCCAATAATATCTACAACTACGCCACCAGGACAGGTCTCATCCAAGACCATAATAGCTACGTACGAACTCAATTATAAGAAGGGACGGGTAATTACACTCGGAATATACTCTGATGATGTAGTAAACGATAATAAGTTTGATAGTTATTTCGACAAGCTTTTGTTAAAACAAGGGATTACTGACATTTGTAGACTATATGGCATAACCAGCTAAATTAAATCTAGTCAGTACAAGTCTCTCTTACTATTAATAAATTACCCTATTACAATTTATATACTCTTTTTTTATAATCTGACTCTGCATATGAAACTGATTTTTGAGATAAATTGCAGATCTGATCCCAGCTGAATTAGTGATTTTATTATTCGATTCTAGTCCTTGCCGCATAATCGCTGTTGTATTCTTGAATCTCGCATTGACTAACCCTAACATACGACTTCCAAAAGAATTGAATTACTCTAACATCGCTGCGGCCTTGTGAAGATCTTCCTTTAATGACATATATGCATCTAACTTTCGTCTACCTTCTTCGTTAGAGGGAAGATTTTCTAGTAGATCCCTTTTTTGTTTGTAAACCATATTCTCTAATGAAGATATTGTATTTCCAATTTCGCTCTCAGTGATTTCTATTGTGATGACTTTGTTGCCTTTATCGATCCTGAGTACTTTGACCATTTATTCAAGACCTCTATGTAGACATATGACAATAGGTACATATGTATGTATATATATTTTCACAGTATTAGACTAATGCTTGGGAAATAGCTTTTAATTATGGTATATGTTATCCTTGACTAGCGGGTAGTATGTCCGGATACGAGAAGAAAACAGTATTAAGTGTTCTAAATGAACTTGAACAGATATCAAAAAGGGAATATCTTCCATCAATCGGACCTGTCAAAGGTCGAATTATATCTGATATAATTAGAAAATACGAACCTAACTTGATACTTGAGATCGGAACATTGCATGGATATTCTGCTATATTGATGGGAAGTCTGTTGCATAATGATGGAAAGCTAATCACCCTTGAAGTAAATGAGAACCTTGCGAGCATTGCTAGAAAAAACATAGAAAAGGCAGGAATGGCAGATAAGATTGAAGTTATTTGTGGTAACGCCTTAGAGATTATTCCGTCACTCAGCTTCAAATTTGATTTAGTGTTTTTAGATGCAACTAAAAGCGAATATTTTCGATATATTAAACAACTTGAGGATAATAATATTATTAAAGAAAATGCAATTGTGATAGCGGATAATGTAAAGCTGTACGAAAATGAGATGGCGGATTATTTGAAATATGTTCGTAATTCTCGTCTGTACAAAAGCCGAACCACTGAAACTACTCTAGAATTTAATAAGAATGTTGAAGATGCATTAGAAATAAGCATAAGAATAGAAGAATAATTTGGTACTAAATCCTCTTTGTTTAATTACTATGTATCACGTAAGATTTGCTTTATAGTCCGTATCTAGAGTAATTGCTACTATTCCTGCTTCTCAAAGTAACAATTGCGAAATTACCATCGAAGATGAGTCAAGCATATTTTCACAAATATAACGATGTGTTTAGTAGCTAATGGCAGCTATTTGGGAGGCGAATTTAAAGCGGCACTTAAGGCCGAGGTATAAGATGGGTTATTAGATTTAGTTATTCTTAAAAATTCAGGAAGTTTTAAGATATTATATGTGTTAGTTAAAATGAAGATGGTAGATGATGATAACGATGCTGGTAACAAGGTTGATGGGTATGTAAGTGACAATGATATCTTGTATTTGCATGCCAAGAAGGTACAGCTCAAGCCACGAGATGAAAAAGGCACGTATTATTGTAGCGATTGATGATGAACCAATAGGCATTCTGCCTACTACATTCCAGGTGCATCATAATGCACTAAGTGTTAGATTATGTGAATATGATGATGCAAGTTATAGGAGATTACTTCAGTAATACCTCTACCTTTACACTTGACACTGATGTGCTGACTTGAATCCAATTGCAACTATAAAAATTGCAAAGTACTCAGCCGAACTTACATTTTAATAGTGAGATAACATATATGAAGAATATTTGAATTCCCGAAGATTTTGTCAAAGATCGATTTTCATGCAGCTAATCCTCCAAAGTATTAAGTAAGATATTTTCCAAAAACCAATTGAACGATAGATGGCATCTGTGTGGGAAGAAACTGATGAATGGGGCCCAGAAAAAGTTTTGCAGGTTTATGATCCTGATACAGGCATGAAAGGCGTGTTGGTAATTGATAACACTTCCACTGGCCCAGGCAAAGGTGGAATACGGTTTGCCGAAGGTGCCACACCATTAGAGATTTTCAAACTATCTAGAACAATGACATGGAAATGCGCCGCTGCTGGCTTGCCTTTTGGTGGGGCCAAAGGTGGGATTATTGCAGATCCAAACAAGGTTGACAGGGTGGCTTGGGTCAAATCCTTTGCAAAAATGATTAAACCTTATTGTCCAGGACAATATATTGCAGCAACGGATATCGGAACTACTGAATTAGATATGGCTATATTCGCACATGAAATAGGTGATATGCGCGCATGTACCGGGAAACCATCCGAGCTTGGTGGAATTCCTCACGAATTGGGAACTACTGGATATGGTGTGACAACGGCACTTGAAACTGCTCTTGAAGTTCTACTGGAACTAAATGCCATACGTATTATCAGAGATAACATAAAAGTATCTATCCAAGGATTTGGTAACGTTGGTTCTTTTACTGCAAAATTCCTTGATTCATCAGGAATTAAGGTGGTTGCCATAAGTGATATTTCTGGCCTTGTT
Organism: Nitrososphaerales archaeon; assembly: GCA_029237525.1. Lineage (GTDB taxonomy): Archaea > Thermoproteota > Nitrososphaeria > Nitrososphaerales > Nitrososphaeraceae > JARBAU01. The sequence goes on from JARBAU010000065.1 coordinate 4,236, forward strand.
TACAATAAAGATGGGCTAAATATACCGCGGCTAATGATAGATATGAAGGGTAAATCGATGCTGTCTGGTCTTGATGGTTATACCATCTTGAATAAGAATCAGATTTTTGAAATTGATTCAGATATATTTATTCCTGCTGCTATGGGAAATGTCATTGTAGATGACACCGTTACAAAAATAATTGATCATGGCGTAAAAATAGTTGTAGAGGCGGCAAACCTTCCAACTACCAAGAAAGCAGATGAATATCTGAATAGTAATGGTGTTTGGGTTATTCCTGACTTTCTGGCAAATGCAGGTGGAGTTATCGGATCATTTGTAGAATATCAGGGAAGAACAGAAAAAGAAGCATTCGATCTTATAAGATACAAAATATCCAAAAATATAAAAAATATCCTTACTCAGGCCATTATGAATGGAGAAAATCCTAGAGTCCTAGCCTTAGAACTATCAAAGCAACTAGTATATCGTGCAATGCTGCTAAGAAAGGGCGCGATAAGCGTCGCACGAGAAGCTTATTCTAGGAAGGATGCCATTTCGGTATAGGCTAGTCAAACGTCAAATTTAGAGCAATAAGATTACTTGGACATAAAGATTGCACCTTTTAAAGGTTTCACTGGAGTAATCATAATTGAATGTTCTTGCATACCCTAAAAAATTGTTAAAGCCATTTATCATAGCTAGTATTTTGTTACTAAGAATGGTGACATTTCTATCGTATCCCATATAACTCAGGATAAAGAGCCATTGTATAAAATATGACATTATAATAATAATTTATGCATATAATATCCGTCATTAAAGAAGTTTAAATAGAGTACTTGGAATAAGAAATACAAATTCCAGTTAAATCGAAATTGAATTGTTTAGTACCAGTTACCTGAATACTACGCTGTCTTTAAACTATAAAATCGACAACCATGCCCATAGTACAATTTATAATATCAGCTTATGTAAACTTCACTCATGTTTTTGTCCATGCATCATTTTAAAAATGTGTAGAATTCCAGGAAAAATACAATCTAGTGATTCTGAAACTGCAGTAGCACTACCTGGTAAATTAATTATCAATGTATTGCCTCTAATGCCTACGATTCCTCTTGACAGCATCGATAGAGGTGTTCTTCTTTGGCCATGTGCTCTAATTGTTTCGGCCACGCCAGACAACTCTTTTTCTAAGATTTCTTTTGTGGCTTCAGGAGTAGCATCACGAGGACCGATGCCAGTTCCTCCAGTTGTTATAACAATATCTACCTTCAAGTCATCAGAAAATTTTTTGAGTTTGGATATTATCGTCGATTTATCATCAGGAGTAACTTCATACTCCATGATATCGCACCTGATTTCTTTTAATTTTTCAATAATTATCTTACCTGACTCGTCTTCTTGCTTACTTCTGGTGTCGCTAGCAACTAGTACTGCAGCTGTAATCTTGCTATAAGACTTCTTAAAGTCGTTAATGCCGCCTTTTTTTTCGATAAGCTTTATGGATTCTATTGATAGAAATTCGTCAATAGGTTTTAGCATATCATAGATCGTCAATGCTGCTATACAAGCAGAAGTAAGTGCCTCCATTTCCACGCCGGTCTTCCATATGCTTTTTACTTGTACAATAACCTTTATTTGAGAATCAAATATTGAAACATCAATATTTACATTGTCAATTGGGATTTGATGGCAATATGGTATCAAATCAGAGGTCTTTTTTGCTGCAAGGGTTCCCGAAATTTTTGCGGCTTCAACTATATTGCCTTTTGGAGAGTTGCCATTATCGAGACGTTGTCTGGTAGTATGAGAAATCCTTAGTATAGCTTGTGCAGTTGCCATTCTGAAAGTATCTATTTTCCTACTTACATCGAACATTCCTGTCATTCACAAATCCTATGATACCTCTATTATCTATAATTTAGTAGTGATGATTGTACATTTACTCGTAAGCGCAACGTACTCGTGTAAGTCTACAAAAAAAGTAAAATCTGGGATATTTTTAATGAAGGAGCCCAGAATATGAACCTTTATCTGTCTTCAATTCATTAATTTATTGTGTTACGCAAATTGGTAGACTATTTATGTTCTTTGAGAATTTCGAATCCAATCCTCACCTCTGTTTGATACTCCAATTTTCCACTGCCCTCTACTCTAAATGTAATGCGGCCTAATTCTCCCCACTTGATATTCTTCACAGTTTTGGAAGCCTCTTGGAAAGCATTATTGATTGCATCGGTGATGTCAGTACTCGAAGTACCTACAATGTCGATATATTTGTAAACCATATTTGAGAAAAAGTTATATCATTTAAATACCTTTTTACTTAGAAGCGACTTAGGCGTAATGTAGGCTTTGGAGATTTTGCTATCGTATTCATAACATAAAGGATTTCATTTAAGAAGCAATTGATTTATTTTGTGCCTTGGTTCAAGTCCCTTTATGATTGGATCTAACATGAGCAAATCATTGAATGAGATTGACTTTGCAAAAAGGAATGGACTCTTGCCCGTAGTTGTACAAGACAAAAATACGAAAGATATTTTAAACCTTGCTTACGCAAACAGAGAAGCACTAGAAAATACTATTAGGACAGGAAGTGCTTGGTTTTGGAGCACGTCGCGCAATAAATTATGGATGAAGGGTGAAGAATCTGGTAATGTCCAGCCTGTAGAAGATATTATGTTGGATTGCGATTATGACGCTTTGTTGTACATAGTCGATTCCAAGACCCCTATGTGTCATACTGGAAATCGTACTTGTTTTCATTATCGAATAAAAAATGATAATATGTAGTTGAGTACGCAAATCGCATAATCTCGAGATGATGACACTGATCAAATCATAATATAATTCCGCTAAATTTGCATTTATGTTTAGTAATACTAAATTATATCTTAGAGAGGCTTATTTATATCAATATATGAAGGATGGACAGTCACAAATATGGGTATTATAAGATGTCTAAAGTGTAGAGAATGCAATAAAGAATATGAAGCTCAATTTCGGTATATATGTGAAGAATGTTTTGGTCCGTTGGACGTAATTTACAATCTACCAACTTCACTAAATAAATCGACTTTCGCCTCCAGACAGACAAAGAACTATTGGCGATATTTTGAGTTACTACCGATTGCGGACCATAATAATATTGTAAATCTAGATGCTGGTTTTACGCCGTTACAACATGCAGACAGAATAGGTACGACATTAGGAGGGTTAAGAAATCTATTTATCAAGAACGACTCTGTAAACCCAACTTTTTCATTTAAGGATAGGCCAGCAGGCATTGCTGTTTCAAGAGCAAAGGAAATTAAACTGAGAGCAGTAGGTTGTGCATCGACCGGAAACCTGGCTTCTGCGACTGCTGCACATGCTGCAAAGGCGCGATTACCATGTTATATTTTTGCACCTTCTGATATCGAAAAAGTAAAGATTTCACAAGCTTTATCATATGGTGCAGAGTTCGTAGCCGTTGATGGGACTTATGATGATGCTAATAGAGTAGCATCTGTAGTTGGCGACGCCAAAGGAATTGGTATCGTTAATATAAATATGCGACCGTTCTACGTAGAGGGTTCAAAAACACTTGCTTATGAGGTAGCTGAACAGCTGAATTGGAAAGTTCCAGATAACCTGATAATTCCCGTAGGGAGTGGAGCTATGTTGAATGCTATTTGTAAAGGATTCGAAGAGTTATATGACATTGGATTGTTAGATGATATATCAAGATTAAAAATTACTGCGGCGCAGCCTCATGGCTGTTCTCCAATTGTAGATGCTTTTAAAAGAAGAAGTGATGAAGTTATTCCAATCGAAAAACCTGAAACAATTGCGAAAAGTCTTGCCATAGGGGATCCTGGAGATGGACGATATGTTTTAAAAAGATTGCAGCAATATAAAGGAAGTGCAGAGGAAGCAACTGACGAGGAAATCGTAGATGGAATAATGATGCTTGCCAAGACAGAAGGCATCTTCACTGAACCGGCTGGTGGTGTATCTATAGCAGTACTTCGAAAAATGGTAGAAGAAGGTAAAATCGACAAAGACGAAAATGTAGTTTGTTATATCACAGGAAATGGGCTAAAGGCTACTGAAGCTATTGTAGATGTGCTTCCGAAACTTAATGCTGTGAAGCCAGATGTACGACTAGTTTCTGCAATGATTACATGACATATATATGAGCAGAGGTAATGAAGAGCAAAATGGCTAAGGTAGAATTCGTAATTCCTTCGGTTCTAAATAAGAGTAACGGAGAGAGAAAAATTTCTCTTGATGCAAACGATTTAAGTGATGCCTTTACTAAAATTACTTCTGAAATGGGAGAGGAATTCAAAAGAAGAGTCTTTGATATCGACAGCAAACCAAGAGCCCTAATCAACATATATCTAAATGGAAAAAATATTCGTTTTAGCACTGATGGATTGTCAACTATTCTAAAAGATGGCGATTCAGTATTCATATTACCAGCAGTAGCTGGAGGTACAGAATTTACGAATGAAGATATCCAAAGATATTCTCGACAGATAATGCTGGATGAAATTGGATTCAATGGGATGGAATCGTTAAGAAGTGCCAAAATTTGTGTCGTAGGAGTTGGAGGTATTGGAAATCCAGTTGTCACTCAACTGGCTGCAATGGGAGTTGGAACCCTAAAATTGGTAGACAGAGATGTTGTAGAGATCTCTAACTTGCATCGCCAACATCTGTACACCGAAGACGATCTTGGTAAAGTCAAGGTTGAAGCTGCAGTTGAACGATTAAGAAAAATAAATTCTGCAACTAATATTGAAGCTATG
>JARBAU010000005.1 GCA_029237525.1 Nitrososphaerales archaeon
AAAGATCTAATGTCATTTTAGTAAAAAGCGTTTATTATTTTTATACATCGGTGTATAGAAGTCCTTAACATAGCAGCAAGATGTAAAAAATCTTACCATCATGTTAAAACAGAAAATCCTTGATATATTAGAATTCCGTGTAAAGACAAAAGAAATTGTTATGGGACTTGCAATTGCTCTGGCTATTGGAGCAACAGTAGGACTTGGGATACACATACACATCTAATATTTGCTGGTCACAGTTGTGTTACTTGTTACAAGCGTAATGAAACCTATGTTCGCAAGCCATCTATTTTTTGGACGAGTCGAACGCAGTCGGCTTGTATTTATATATAGAACTGCTAATAGGGATACGTGATTCAGTTCAAGGACCGTTTAGATAAAATTACCACTGCTACTACCACCATCTTCATCATATCGGGCTATATCTCGTATTAATAATTCATGAGTATTTGAATTGCGTCATTTATCCGTGGTTACCAGACCAATGTTTCTTTGTTGACAATCGATAAGATCTTCCTCAATACACCAGATTCTTGATCGGTCGCTTCTCTATTCAGAGATATCATGAGAATAGGATAATCTTGATTATCTAGCAAGAAAGTTGCTCGTTTTATTTTCTCATATAACGTAAGCGAATAGATGGGTTTACCAAGCTTTGATTCTATGTTCCTTTCTCCAATCCTAGTATTCATTCTTATCACTGATTCAATGGTTGATAATGTTGACTCATTTTCCGTTAACAATGGAACCAAGTCTTTTCTGTATTCATACACGGTCTTGCTACCAAATTTGTTTGCGATCCTTGCGAATCTGATAGATTTATCAGCTTCTAGTACGTGCTTGCAAAGTGATGAAAGGCCTACTTTGGACATCATTCTAGTTTATTTAAAGTTATAGAATGCAAATTATATACATTGATAATATGTGTTCATAACTAGTTCAAATTGCAGCTGATATTCAAACCAATATTGAAGAATTGGAACAATTGAATTAGATCAATTCGGGACACGAAAGATGAAGATGTTGTGCTATGTTGATGAGGATAAGAGTGTTGAAACTATCGTCATTCTCCTTGAATTTAGAATGATTTAGAATTATTAGAGAATTTGTAAACGATGCCCTAACGACTCTTTGAAGGTAACAACTCTACAGACTTTTGCAAATGTTAGAACACAGATCTCGTTTGCCGACGAATATGAACTGTATCTTGATAGTAAGACATGCCTTTGTAATAGCTTCAATATTATGAAGTACTAATTTAGTGATTCAATTCGAAAACTTCATAATTTTTAGCAGCAAAGGATTGTTTGTAGCTATGAAAAGATTCTGCTTGTTTGCTACATTCCTTACATATACAATATTTTGAAACTGTCCTTGGTTCGCATGTAGTTAAATACTCACAATCATTGCAACCTGTTTTCATTCCTCAGATAAAACATTGTAATTCAGCAACTAGTTCTCGTTTTACAAACTCAATAAACACTAGAGCCTTGGATAAGTATTGTGAAGCTAGAAGTTATCAGATTTCTTTTATTTCTTAAATTAACTTCCTTTAATACCCTCGTTCAGATATTGTTTCATTTTAGAAAGTTCCTCTTCTGCAACGTGTAATTGATCCTCGTCTGGAGTATTCTATAACTATTATGGTCTATTGGACACAAGAGAGAAAAGAAGACTCACATCGTTTCTACTCATCAGATCACGATGATGCATCAGACATATTAAAAGAATACTATGCCAAGGGAGAAATTGCAAAAGAGCAATTGAACAGACGTTGCAGGGTTTGGAACGAGATGAATGAAAAACTCTAATCTCACAAAAAAACAAACATCAGACATCTTCAATAGCACAGGATATCCTAACTACAGTTACTTATTCCACATAACGATGATCACATAATATCACTTCAATTACTCCTTATCTCAGTCTTATTCTCTTGCTGATTTCTTGATTTTGCTAGATTTGATACCGGACTAACTAATAATAGTGACTATCAATTAATCATTCAAAGTAGGAAGAAGGATATCACAACATTCTATCATGTAATGTTATCTACTTAACACACGGTTACTACCAGACTTAAGTAATATTGCTGTATTAATATGTCGATGACTACTACTACTAAAACTAATGAGATTGCCATTTTGGTTACGGGTGCAACTGGAACAGTTGGGAGTGAAGTAGTAAAACAGCTTACGTCCCCATCTTCATCTCTTTCTTCAGGTAGCCGAGTTAGAGCAGCGGTTCACTCGAAAGATAAAGCTGATAAACTCAGAAGTGAAAATAAAGAAGTTGAGTTTTTTCATATGGATTATAATAAACCAGAAACTATTGTTGATTCATTAAACGGAATAGATAAACTCTTCTTACTAACTTTGCCCACGCCTAACATGTCTGAAATCGCATCAAGGTTGATAAAAGAAGCAAAGAAAAATGATGTTAAACATATTGTCAAGCTGTCGGTATTGGATGCCGACGCTGAGCCTGGAATTCTGATTGGACGCATGCATCGACAAGAAGAAAAAATTATTGAAGAATCTGGAATACCATACACTTTCTTGCGCGCAGGTGCATTTATGCAGAATTTTATAAATTTCTTTGGCCAAACAATTAGAACTCAAAATGCAATTTACATTCCTGCGGGAGACGGAAAAGTTAGTTTTGTAGATGTCAGAGATATTGCAACTGTAGCCTCAAAGATACTATTGACTAAAAATAACGATAGTAAAGACAAACAGCAATACGAATACAAAAAATTTAATATTACAGGTAACGAGGCACTATCATACAGTCAAGCAGCAGAAATTCTTTCTAATGCTCTTGGTAGAAGGCTATCTTATGTAAATGTAACAGAGGATGATGCTCGTAAGGCAATGAAGAAAATGCAGATGGATGAATGGCTTATTGATGCATTAATGGAACTCTATAGTGTAATTAGATCTGGTTACGCATCGCAAACAACTACTGTAATTGAACAAATTATAGGACGAAAGCCCATATCACTTGATCAATTTGCAAGAGATCATGCTAGTTTCTTTGGTTGAATGCAGGATTTATTTTGCAATACTTGGAACAAACTACACTTAAAATATAAAACGATCTCTTCGAGCTGAATTATTCTAACCCACAGCAATCAATATAGTATTGCAAATCTTAGGATGTATACTAAACACTACAGGTTTGGATAGAGATTATGAAGCTTTGTTAAATATGTTGTATCGTCAACGTTATACTATTGTGATACTAAACCTTGCAAGCTAATGAAGTGGTTTTTGTTTTAAATCAGTTTGAGCCTAGAATGTTTCGAATATTGAGATGTAATCTAATAACGTTGATTCACTATTTGAATAAGTAGCCAAGGCTAAATTTTTATTTCCCTCTTTGTTGTATGTATTTGCCTCGTCTATTAGCGACACTTTTGAATCAATAATCAATATGGAAACTTTACTATGTAGACTTTGTTGTTGATCCTGAATGGCATCGATTCTGTGGATTTCAAATTTTCCTTGTTTTTCTACCTTTATTGAACTTCTTTCTTCTTTTTCTGCCCGTTCACTCTGTTTTTTGACTTCATTTGGCATCGTCAGACTTTTCTGTTTTCCAGTTAATCTTTATAATTGATTATGTACATCTTTAGATGTAAGAATTCTTACTCTTACTCCATTTTTAATTATTGCTTTATTTAGTATGTTTATTTTTTTGCACATTTTCTTTTAAGAATAAGTTACCAATAACAGTATGTTGAAATAATAACATCACTATCTCTTCTTTGGCTGAAGTAACGAGATCAAAGACTAGTTTTGTATTTCAGATGGGTTTCTTATTATTTCCATAAAGGTTGGCATTATCCCTTCTAAATTTCCATTATCTTATATTGAGCTGGAATTGCATTCTTCCATAGATTTTCGAACAGATACTCTTGTGTCTCCACAATCCCCTTCACAGTTGTTAAAATAGCTTGTGATAACGGAGTGGTCTCTTGCGAAACTCCGGAGTAATTCTTATCTTCCATCAACTATAGCAAAATTAGTCCTTACTCCATCTAGATGACAGAGTTCGCAAACGTCCATTAGTTTTTTACAATATGTAATGTTGCTTGATGTTATATCAGTTACAACTCTTATCTTTATACCTCTTTTTTTGAGCTGGACCAGACCATCCCAGGTAGGCTCGTAAATGATATGAATTGCGGGGCCAGCGCTAGCAAGGAAGCCTACCATTCATTCCTTGACCCATGCGAATGTTTCTAACGTGATCTTGATAATGTTGTCATTGCCATACAATACCTCTGTTGTTTCAGGAATGATGGTAGAAGAGCCAGTCTCAATCAAATAAAATTGTCTTCATTTTTTATGAAGGCGATTAACAAATGAAGTGGAACTTTGTTTGATGGCTGATATTGAAGTATATAATTATAAGAAATACATTCTTTTGACTGCTATTGTAAAGCATTATAGAATTATCAAAAATATTTTTTGAATCAAGATTGAAGCTCTTGTAGTCATTAATTCATAACTCTTGCATTTTTTAATGTGGTATCCAGTCAGGACGTCGATATAAGTTCGTATTCCTAGATAACTAAGTGATAGATAACTTCATATCTTTTCGAATTATCACAAAAAATTGACATCATCATCTACCTAGATATCTCTACTTCGTGCGAAGAAAAGTCTGTGCGGCAGTCTCAAGGGATCATCTCCAGCACCATACGACACTGTGTGCAAGATCTTGATTGGATCCACTTACGATGTGAAAGCATTTGCTTCATATCACGAATAACCCAAATTTCTAGACTAATAGGATAAAATTTACTTCAAGAATATACTGACACTGAGCTATTGTTGTTAATCTTAATGATTAGTATGTATCTTTTCTGCTCTGCTATTTTGCACTTATTCTAAGGACATCTACTTGACCGCTATGCAGCCAATCTCTTAGCTCTTCATGAGTTGGCTTTGCATCATGCTTACCAGCCATATGGAGATTTAAAAGGACATAGTTAACCCGGTTTAGCAATAGTTTGTTGGCTTCATCTCCCTTACGTGATTTGTATCTAAGCTTTTCTGGAACAGTCATCCACCAATCGTTAAAGCTCATCATATTATCATAGAAATTGCACACTATTAGATACATGTCTTCCATAGATTTTAGCTAACTTGATTCTGGTCGATCGTTAAGAAAATGAAGATAACGAAGATAAGTAAGATAAATAAGTCATTTTGCTGCTCTTCTACTTTTTAGATTAAAAGTCATTTCTTGAGTCATCTTATTACAATTTATAATAAAATCCAAAATGAGCTCAAGTTCGTCATCGGTATACTTTGAATAGAGATTTCTTGATGACTGTCTTATGGGCTCAAAAATTGGGCTCATTTTAACCATCGCTTTGTCTATGAGTGGATCTACATATATCTGTCGTCGATCATTTGGATCTCTCTTTCTACTAACATAGCCTGCCTTTTCTAAACGATCTACAACACCTGTTATTGCGCCGGTAGAAAGACCAGTTTCCTCAGCCAATTGACTAGCCGTCATGGGAGATTTAGTTCTGATAATTACATCTAGACACTTATGGTCAGTAGGGTTAAGCCCAAGTAGTTCTCCAATAAAATGATGAAATATAACTGTCCTAGTACTGAACTCACGTGATTGATTTTCAAGAGCGTCTAGTAACTCTGAATGTTTTCGTATTTTATTTTTACTCTTTTCTAACAAATACAATCTAAAATGTTACATTGGACTATAAAATGTTTGTGCAGTATGTATCTCACGCAGTAAATATCTTACATCGCTAACTATTTATAGTGTAAAATAGACATACATAATATGTCATCATTAAAAAGTGATAGCAACAAAAAAATAGAGTTAGTCTTTCTAAGACAAGGAACAAAATATGATATGTATCTTCCAAAAGTAAAGCCCTCGAATTTTTTTGGTCTATTTACCACAGACATAGATAGAATTGATGAATGGTTTAAGCAATATAAGGTAGACTTAATAGAGGTATGGATCAATGGTATAATCGAGACTGAGGAAACAACGAGGCTATTCGTGGGCACTACAGAAGAAGACAGAGGATTAAGAGTTATTTTAAGACCTATGTCTGAAATGACCGAAGGGAATAAAAATAAGGTGGATTGATTCTGGAATATGGATTTATCGTATGATAAACCTGCAATTCAGGCACTTTATCAACAAAAGATCGATGGCTGGAATGCAGGTAATGAAAAGCATTTGCCGCACCTTATACTGATGATAGTGATTATATTGGATTTGATGGTACATATCTTAAAGGAGGTCAAGAAATAGCATCTCTTCATCAGATACTATTTGACAAATTTATCAAATGGAGTCGTCTTGTAAGTAAGATTAGAAGTATACGACTTCTGACTCTGGATATTGCTATTGTAGTTGCAGTTAATGGGATCGTGATGGCTGGTCAATCAGATGTTGACCCAGAGAAACTCTATTCATATGCTAGTTGATATCAAACAGAATGACAATTGGTATTTTACCACATTTCAGAATTCACGAGCACAGTTTGTTGGGAGACCACAAGAAGCTCAGGTATTAACAAATGATCTTAAGCAGCTATTATAGCGAAGCGGGAACAGAAGGCATCCACTGCGGTATTATTGGTATTATATAGGATGCCCAAATATCGTTGTTTACGTAAGATTCTAAATCTTAAAAGGCAACCCTTGAATAATGGTTTGCTTGTTATACCAAAGATAATGCCGTGATACTGTAGTAAATATTGTAGATAAGAACGTGCAGATACGATATACATACATCATTCCTGAAATCCATCCTTTGGCTAGTACAAAATCAGATTGTGTATACATACTTTACCTGCATGTTTATAATCCAGAAGTACTCGTCGTAAATAATCGTTCCATATATCTTAATTATTTATAAAGAATTTATGTTTTTTGTTCAGTTAGTTAATGGCTGGTTGGTAGCTCTACAATTCATGACTTTGCTTCATGAACTGAGCGTACCTACCAAACAAGCCATACGTGAAGTACGATCCCAATACTATCTCGGGACTCTATGCCTTATAACAACTGCATTAACTATGCTATGTATTAAAGACTAATCTCCATACATTCTTAATATTATGATGAATTCGTTCACATATACATTCAATGATATAATATAAATTTGACTAAAGCTAAATTAATATACCTTGCTAGCACTAATCTGGGACAGCTACTTGTCATAGATCATCATTTTGTCTACCTGACCTATTAGTTTATTTTCAATTGAACTACTTAATATAAAAATAGTTGTTCTCGGTTATTCAGCTATGCGGAGATATATGCTGAATATATAAATAATCAAATTAAGATCCGCAATAATACTAGGCCAACATTTTGTTGTAATGGCATGAGGACGTTTTCTCTATCGTGTTCCTATGTCACAGTAGAAATTGATACGAGTGCCGAATATACTACTAAATCAATCTAAGTAACTGATGCTTAGTACATTGTTTTGATTGGCCAAACCAATATTTTAACTCCAGATCCATATTGGAAGATGAGGTTATATATCTTAAATGAAATGTACCGATTTTATTTAAACAAAGTAACAATATTTTGAAAAATGACAATAGCCTATTATTTGATACCAGTAAAAGAAGACGAGGAAGCAATCCCAGTTGAAGAAGCATTAAAGAAAATTGATTATGATGTAAATGACAGAGCCACAATGTGAAATAAAAATGATATAGATAAAATTGTAAAAACTATGACGAAAGAAAATGCATCGACCATGATTTTACAGTTTTTACCTGATCCTATTGGAGACAAATTTGCTGTGTTGTTTAAAATAAACCTTTAGTCAGTATTCATTATGAATATAAAATCACAAACATCTAATAAATGACAAAAATAAAAGGTAAAATGGTATTATATGTGCTATTCTAGTTTTATTCCTATTTTGAACTTTTTTTAGCAGCGTCCACAAACTTTGTTCTGATATTTATAACTAATACAAAGATATCGCTTAGAATTGATAAAAGAGTTAAATGTCAGTGTGTAGTAAATTGGAAACAATCATTTTAATTGGAACGATTATTATGATGATAGTTGGTCTTATAATAATACCATTCTTCAAAATGTAAGAGCTATTTCCTTACAAGCACCTCTAGACAAATTGTTTGATAGATTATTTCATAAATCACTCCCATAACTTAAGGTAGTTTTTTATAGGTCGGATTATAAATATTACCTTCAATTACGATTATGCCAACCATATATAGTACGATCATTGGTCCTGCAACAAACCACATTGTAATACCACTTCCATCTGGTGTCACAAATGCACCAAAGACAGAAAGAATGATGATGACATATCGAAGATTATTTCTCCAAAATTTTGGTGAAACAAGTCCAAAAACTGTTATTGCCCACATTAATAAGGGAAGTTGATAGGAAACTCCTAATGCAATGAGAAATTGAAGTACAAAGGGCACGAATTGTGATATATCTAGAAAGGTAGCAATGTTCATGAACTCTCCATATTTGTATAAGAATTCGAGCACAAGTGGTATTATAACTAGATATGAAAATGAGCATCCTAAGCCGAAGAGTACTACAGAAAATAAGGTAATCTTTTTTATGAAGATCTTTTCGTTCCGATAAAGGCCTGGCCCTATAAATGAAATAGTTTCTTTAGTGATTATGGGTATAGTCAGAATTAGTGCCAAAAGCAATGCAACATAAATCTGTGCAAAGAATGCCTGTCCTGGTGATGTCTGGATTAGGGTAACGCTATTTGGAAGAAGATCTTGTCGCATTAACGCCATAGTTTGAACCGCAATATTGTCATATAGATCTGGATATAGGAATACAACCTTGTACTGTCCGTAATCAAGTATTTTGATACTAAATGTTGTAATAATTATAACTAATATGACTAGAATTATTGCAATCCTGATCACCCTTCTCCTAAGATCTTGCAAATATTGCAGGTACGGTCGATTGTTATACAGGTGATGTCACCAAAAAATTAATTTGTTATAATATTATTTCACTGACCTATGTAGATAATATATAATAACCTGTTGCTCCACTTGGAAAAGGGTCTCTAATCTGTGCCGTCTGAACTCTGCCAGTTTTATCAGTAGCTCTAACTGATATGTTGTAATTCGATCTGCTACTCTTCAAATCCAATCTAGTGGCCCATAATACCCAGGTGTATTGTGATAGAGGATCCTTTAGCACAGTTGGTTTCCATGATTTGCCACCATCTGTGCTGACTTCTACTTTCAATATGCCCCGATCCCCGGCAAAAGCCATGCCACCAAAAGGTATTTCTTGTGATTCATGGAGAGTAACATCTGATGATTGAAGACCACTGAATCTTTTTCTTACCGCAGCATTTCCAGGAATTACTATGAAAGAATGAGTATTGTATTTTGCATTATTGGCCCATCCTTTCCTTTGCCAATAACCATCATACACATTATCAACAAGCTCTATCTCTGTTATCCATTTGGGATTCATCATTCCATACAATCCTGGTATAATAGCTCTAACAGGAAAGCCGTGTTCTGCAGTTAAAGATGTTCCGTTCATTTCATATGCTAATATACTGCCGTTCAGCAATCCTCGATCAATAGGAATCCCTACATCATAACCGTCTGCACATCTAAATACAACATATTTGACTTCAGGCCTGGCCCCTGCCATCTGAAGTATATCTTTCAAATGAACGCCTTTCCAAGCAGCTGTACTAATGAGATCTCCTCCTATCTTATTACTTACACACTCAAGAGTTGCGAATTGCTCTACTGGAGCCAATGATCTAATTTCTTGATAATTGAGTGTTAGAGGCTTATTTACCAGTCCTTTGACATTCAAACTCCAAGTCTGCGCGTTTACTTCTGGTACCAGAGCATTCTTGTCTATCCTGTAAAACATTTCAGTTGGGGTCACTTCTGAATTCAACAATGGAGCCAATTTTGGATCTTCAAATCCCTTTGGCTTGATATTCCTCAATTTCTGCTGGAATTGGGATAGTAGTAATGAAGTTGTGCTCTGAACTGCTCGTTGGGGGGAAAGAAGACTTTCCAGTCCTAGATAAATGACAGGTATTGCAACTGCCGCGGCGATACCTGCACGAAGCATTTGTCTCTTGTGCTGGTCTATCTGCTCTCCAGAGTCAGGTTTACCAGTCTTAATATTTTCTTTATGTACCTCGATCGTCGATTCGGGTGTTCGATTGTAAAGCACTGCGTATAATGTAAAGCCGAACGCAATCTGTGGTATTATTAAATAGATGGTCAAAGACGAGATCGATATCGATTGAGCCTGACCCTCTGTCAGGCTCAAGAGCACAATCGTTATTGCCATGAAAATAATAAAAGAAATTACTGTACATAACAAGGAATTTAGCAAATAACTCTTTGGAGTACGATTGGACCTTCGAGCAAGAAAAATTGCTAATATGCCATAAACTATTATATTTGCTATAATTGAGCCAATAAAAGCAGAATATTTGGCTAGTGAACCGAATGTTCCTACTGCCTGGGATTCTACTGATCCAGGTGTAAGCGAAAACAACGTTTGTGATGCAATCTCTGGAATGAACTGACCACTCAATGCTAATCTTAGAAGTAGGGCTATAGCTATAGCAACAGCTCCAGCACAGAGCCCTGCTACAACTGACAGTTTAATGGAAATTTGCATTATTTTTATACATTCACTGAGCTACCTTAACCAGATAAGATTTAAGTTTTTTCCGAGCTCTACTCTCCCATATTTCTTATGTAGTTAGAAAGAAGTATGCAAATTATAGAGATTTAATACAGTTATTGTAATTGTAATAATTATTATTATTATTTTGTTTACTCTTACAAACCATTCCTACTTTCTATAAATGAGTTTAGCCAGCCATTGATGATCTTTGTAAAACATTTAGTCTAAAAGCTACTATCTACAGTTTTTTGAATAATGAATATTGGAAATTATGCCACTTAGAAAGAGAAAAATATCTAATATACACTTGTAAAAGTGATGAAACTTGCAAAGCTAGCTACTGCTTTTACGCTGGCTATTATTCTGATTATTCTACACTAGTGGTTTCTCATTCTTGGTTCAACTATGTATATGAAACCTAGGATTAGTCTCTTACAATTATCGTATACTAAATTAAGAGCAGTGGTAGGTGTATTATAAATCGAATAACTCCAGAACAATATTTTCGAATTCCTTTGAACTGCTTCGACCATCAACAATCTCTTCAACTTTTAAATTAGAAACGGAATATGTGGAATACGCAACGAAAGAAGAGTAGATAAGAGGAAGGAAGGGAGGGGTGAAAGTCTTTCATTAGTAATATATTATTAGTTAACAAGACCGACACACCTGTCCTTGGACAACAGGATTGATATGGTCTAAACCGTCTCACTGCAGTATAGTTGAGCCATCAGGTGATAGTAAGAACTTGACAAAAGTCATGGCGCCTGCAAGATTCCTGTAGGTATCTGGTATCGTCACTGAAAAGTATACCGGTTCACCGTGAATTGTTTGACCGTTAGGTAGAGTATATGTGGCAGTTCTATAGAACTTAGAATATGATGGATTGCCAAGGTTAATCTGAGGTGGTAGTGTTATATAATGGAGTCCTCTTGCAACTGCTTCATGTTTGTATGCTGCTATTGCGTCTAAATGTCCGGTCTCTAGAGTTGTTATAAGAGTTTCCTCTGGAAAGATTTGCTTCGGATTCTTATTATCTCCTAGAGTTCTTTGCTTAATGTTAGGATCCTTATAGTATGAATTTGCAAGTTTGGACATGATTATCGTGTAGTATCCCTTAGGGTCTAGATCAGGATCTGTTCTTCCGAATTTGAAGCCATTCTCTGACAAGACATGATACCATGGCACAAGCCCTTTCTTTGCCTTGTCTAAATCTGAGTGAAATTTGCTGGTAACAGAATATGCAATTACCATTTCAGCAGATGCAAACTTGGCTAAACCATGAGCGAGTGGCGATTTACTAGCAACACTACCATTTGAGTTTATCAATTTATTGATAGGAGTTGTGCTTGCGCTGACAAAGACATCTGGACTCCTCTGCCCATCTAATATCATATTAGCAACTTGCAGCGAATCTCGTCCTTCTCCAGTGTATGTATAACCTGTTTTATTCTGAAATGCCGGGCCTAGATCTTGTTCAAATATCCTTACAAGAGAACCTGCATACATGACGAACACTTTTCCACCCTGACTGGAAGATGAAGACTGCGGCTCTACTTTGGGTGTTGCATAGCCGTTTCTTACGAGTATTGAAGATGATATTAATGCTACAACAACGATAGTTATGCCAAGTAACGCTGCAATTTTGGTGGTATTGGAAGATTTATTATAAACTGCTTTCTTTACCAAGATATCTAATCCGACATACTATCTGATAAATAGATTTAGGTTAAATAATAATTGGTAAATTAGATTATGTGAGTAAAGACAGATGATATAGGCTTATTGTTGAAGATAGACGTGAAGTTTGCAGTTAGGATCTGTAGTCAAGACCCCCAGAAAGAGAAAACCCAAACTATAGCAGATCCTACCATCCACATTATGAGATATGATCAATATGATTTGGAATATAATATAAAATCTACAAATGAGATGAGTATGTTGAGATAGACTTCCTGTTTGATTCATAGAATGTGAAAGATAGACTTCCCGATATATATAATACGCCTGCCGGATTCTATATCGAACCTTCGCCATACACTCACCTCTTAAAACAGTTAGGTTCCGGGACTGCCGACTATGCCTGAGTTGACATCATGGAAATTTTATGCTCTTTTAAGAAAAGAAAAGCTCTGTATCATACAAATGTATACTCACTCAATATTAGATTCGAACCTGCTAGTTAATTACACGGTTATCCTCATTTGCCTGTAATTTTTGCATCTGGACATAGTCTAATATTATTTAATGGATGATGAATACAATTTTATGGAATTACAACTAGATGATATGTCCAATCTAAATCACAATTATAATCATAATTTGCTTTAATAGGATAATGCTTAGTATCATCATTGCATACAAGCGCTGTGTATATCTAGTAGATCTAATAAAGTTGAAATATTGTGACCAGGCTAACAAAATAAAAAACACCACCAAAATCGTTTATTAGCCGATTATATAATGATAGTTATTGAAATGCTTACATTATGGTGAGGGAGTATAAGGATCAGGAACACTGATATCGCAAAAGTTTTGCGCGAAATTGGTTATATGCTCGAAATGGAAGAAGAAAATCCTAACATAATGTTTAAAGTAAGATCTTATAAAACCGCATCTGATGTAATCAGGAACTTATCATCAGGTATTGACGAAATATACGAAGATAACGGACTTAAGGGTTTGATGCAAATTCCATCAATTGGAAAAGCAATTGCCTCAAAAATTGAAGAGTATCTCATGACAGGTAAAATAAAGTATTTGGAGGAATTGAAATCCAAAATCTCTATAAATGTTGATGAATTTTATGACTTGGAAGGAATAGGCCCTAAAACAATTAAAATCATTTATGATAACTTAGGCGTTAAGGATTTATCAAATTTAGAAAAAGCTGCCTCAGAAGGAAAGCTTCGTAATATTCGAGGATTTTCCGAAAAAAAGGAGGAAATGATTCTTAATAAAATTCGACTACTTAAGAAGGGAAGAGGGCGATATCTTTTGGGCGAAGTTTATCCTTTAGTAAAACAAATCGAGACCAGACTATTAAACTTTGAAGGAGTAAAAAATGCAGTTGCTGCAGGATCTTTCAGACGGATGAAGGAAACGATAGGTGATATAGACTTTGTAGTGGCATCAAACGAATCTAAAAAGATAATGGATTATTTCATTTCGATGCCTGAAATCAGCGAAATTCTTGGCAGAGGAACAAGCAAAAGTTTTGTGAGACTAAATAATGGAATAGATGCTGATCTTTTGGTTATTCCTGAAGATAGCTTTGGCTCAGCTTTACAGTATTTTACTGGCAGCAAAGAACATGGTGTAGCTATGCGTAAGGTGGCACTCGGAAAAGGCTTTCATCTAAACGAATGGGGAATTTTCGACGAAAATCAGAAAAAGGTTGCAGGTTCGACCGAAGAGGGTGTTTATCATATGTTAGATCTAGAATGGATACCTCCAGAAATTAGAGAAAATAATGGAGAAATTGAACTGGCAAAAAATGGTGGGAAAAGACTTTCGCGTTTGATTCAATATAATGATCTGAAAGGTGACCTGCAAGTCCATAGCAACAGTACAGATGGTACAATGTCAATAGAAGATATGGCTTTGGCAGCCAAGGAGACCTTTGGACTAGAATATATAGCAATTACAGATCATACGAAAAGTTTGAAATTGACAAATGGACTTGACGATTCGCAGTTATTAGATCAGGCTAACAAAATTTCAGAGCTGAATGATAGAATAAAACAGGGACGATTTGACACAAAACCTCGTCTGTCTACTAGATCGGGACTGGAATCACAAAAGGCTCGAGACGAAAAAGAAAAAAAAACAAAGATGTCGGATAACAAGCATTTCAAAATCTTGTCTGCCGCAGAAGTAAATATAATGAATGATGGATCTCTTGATATTCCAAATAATGTATTAGATAAACTGGATATCGTAGGGGCAGCAATTCATTCTAGTTTTTCACTTCCAATCGAAGTACAAACAGATAGGTTGTTGAAAGCAATGGAGAATCCCAGCATTGATATCATATTTCATCCTACCGGTAGACGCATAAACAAGAGAGAAGGATATCCTGTTAATATTGAGAAGCTACTAGAAAATGCAAAGAAGACGAGTACCTTGCTTGAGATTGATGCGCATTATGATCGTCTTGATCTAAAAGATGAATATGTGAAAATGGCAGTGCAAAAAGATGTTAAGCTCGTAATTGATTCAGATGCACATCATCCAATTCATTTTGCTTTTTTAACATTTGGTATAGGCCAAGCTAGGCGTGGCTGGGCCAAAAAATCTGATATACTAAATACGTTACCTCTAGAAGAGCTATTGTCTAGCATAAAGAGATGAGATTCACTAAAGAGTACATCTGCGCATCTCTTACTTTAAATTATGATGTAGAATATATTCTGATTTCTATTTTTAGTTTATGCCTAATTAAGTTTGTATCTAGTATCAGTAATTTAAAATTTTGTCAATTTGTACATATTGTTGGAAGTTATTTCATGTCATATGACATAAGTATCAACTTCATTTCATTAACTTAGGCATGCATGCATGTTGTTACATATTGTTTTCTAAAATAATTGCATCCGTACTTGCACATTTATGCAATTCATCGTCATGAATTAAATGCTTGAATAGTAATTGAGGCGGATACTATATATTTGCCCATTGGTGACAGCCAAGCAACTATTTATTTTTCCAAGTTATTATTGACTTGCTTTCAGGATTGGGAATCAATTCTATCACTAGAAATCTGATCTCTGTTTTTCAAGAAGATAGATATAGATGTAAATTAGAAAAACCGAAAATCCTCTTTTACAGTTACTAATACCATGTGACTATTTGTTCTCTCAACAAATGGTAATGATAAATCCTTCTTTACAAAATCACTCAGCTCCTTACGATTTCTAAATTTAGCTACTATTATCATATCTGTTAAGCCAGTAATATCATATACTGCGCACACATTTGAAAATTTTGATATGTGCTTTTCCACCTCTGTTATCTTGCCCTTCACTGCGGTGACTTCAATTATTGCAGTCAGATCATAGCCCAGTTTTTCATGATCTAATACAGCAGAATATGATTTTATGATGTGATTGCTTTCTAACTTTTGTATCCTATTAAGAACTGTGGGTGGTGATACACCAATCTGTTCTGCAATCTTCCTGTACGATGATCTTCCATCAGATAATATCTGATGAAGTATTCTAGTGTCTGTTTCATCCATATATCGAAATTAATATTATCTGACAAATAAAGTTATTATTATACGAGATCTAATAATCAAGAGCCATCTGGTAATAATTTAATTTCCTGGTAAGCATTGATCTATTCACGGGCCAAGTGATTGTGTGTATTGGAACTAGTATTTTTGAATATTTGAATTCCGGTATGGGTAAACTGCTTAATTATGTAAATATTATGTGCATTATATTGGTGGAAATGTTAGTTTGATGGACTAGCGTGTGATGATCTTAATTACACGGACTCATGATATATTACCTATAGTTAGCAGTAATTAGTAATAAATGCTGTAATAAGTGCCACGAAGTTCATTCATATGATAATTTCATGTTAGAATTAACTTGGAATCTGATATAACCTTGTAGCTAGTTCGTCATTATATCTAATTAATGTCTATTCATTTTAATTGTGTATTGGTTTGTATTATATTATATACATGATAACAATATAACGACAAATTGCTAAAAATACGTCCAGCACAGCTAAACGATAGAAATGATGTTTTGAAATTCTGTGTTAATACATTTGATTGGGGTGACTACATGGATCAGGTATGGAATAATTGGTACTCTGATTCAAATGGTAGACTAATAATAGCTGAGTATGAACCTGACTGGCGTTCCATAGAACCTGACACCGGAATAAAGTCATCTGCAATAGTGGGAGTTGCTCATGTTTATCTGTGTCCAAATAGGAATATGATCTGGTTAGAAGGTATTAGGATACGATCCGATTACAGACGCAGACATATAGCAACAGAACTAATAAGAAAAATGTTAGAGTATGGTATTGAACAGAATGCTAAAGAGTCGGCTGCAATAGTGTCAACAAATAATGTACAGTCACAACAATTGATGCAAAGCAATGGTTTTACTACGATATCTAAATGGAATTATTTTAATGGATATGTAACCCGGAATATTTCAAGTGTGAATGGTTATAAAGTTAAAGTTGCGGTCCTAGATGATATTGATAGTATATTAATATATCTTAAATCCTCTGAAATCTTCAGATTGTCAGGTGAAAGCTATGTGGATATGTGGAGATGGTATCCGTTAGATTCTACATCGTTGCATCATCTCATTATAAATAAAACTGTGCTTGTAGCAAAAAATTCAGACTATTCTATTGCTGGCATAGCAATAATTCACAAAGATTATGACAAACAGCTTCAAATACAATATTTAGATATTAATGTTAATCAGCTGTCAGTATTGAAACATTTGATTTTATATGCCATAGATTTGGACTGTCTGAACACTAAACAAAATGACAGATTACAAATATTTAGTCCACAAGTTTCTTATATCAATCTTGTTATGAAATTTATGGGAATAAATCAATGCGAGGAATTTTTGTTATATAAAAGAAAAATTTGAAATATTGTTTGATATTCGTTATTAACATTCATTCAGTATATGATTCACTATTATGTGTAGGTCAGCTGACTAAC
The DNA here is from genome assembly GCA_029237525.1 of Nitrososphaerales archaeon. Lineage (GTDB taxonomy): Archaea > Thermoproteota > Nitrososphaeria > Nitrososphaerales > Nitrososphaeraceae > JARBAU01. The sequence goes on from JARBAU010000005.1 coordinate 17,416, forward strand.
CTGTTTCATACACTGCAAGTTAATAGTTATGACTCAATGCCGCCAATGGTTCTTGCGAAAATTATTATTCGGATCAGATGAAATTTTTTGCCAATTAGGTCGGGTTGAGGGTGCCACACTTTCCTGGTATTCATATATCAATCCTCAATTATGAATCTTCTTGTAGGAATCAAAAGGTTTTAATGATATATTAAGTTAATAAAGTCTCTCCACCCAATCTGCCTACTTCCTCAATCAATGTGTCATAAATGTATCTATGTGTTAATTGAACAGTTGATTTGTCTTTTCCCTTTGCAACTATTTGGATTCTCAACATTGGCTTACTATCTTTAGTAAACCCACATGGATGCGTTTTTAGATAAATTGAATCATCAGTAAATGATTGAACTAGTCTCATCAGAGTTGGAGCAATCATGGCCTCACTAATACCAATAATATCGTGATTTGTTTCAATAGTATGAAAATCTCCGATCATCATTTTCATTTGTGGAAGAATATTATCTAGAAAGATTGCCTCTAATTCATTAGGCACTCCTGGAAGGCAAATAATCTTTGTATGTTTACTTGAGCCTGAGCCTATGGAAATACTGTTACTATCGAATTTAGAAGTATCTATTAATATTGATGGTGCACTACCAACTGGATTTTGGATCGGAATCGACCCCTTGGGAATTCTGGCCATTTTTAGCCTAACTTCATTTAATTTCAGACTAGATGAATATCGTGCATAACTTCGCTTTAGCATTTCAATTGCATTCTCATCTATTACAAGGTCTGTACCAAGGGCTATGGCGACACCTTCTAATGTTCGATCATCGTACGTCGGACCTAATCCTCCTGAAATAATTAACCAGTCGGGATCTCTAACTAATATTTCATTCACCACTGAAGATATTTCATTAATATTATCTCTAACGATCGTTACTCTTGTTACTACTCCTCCCGCCGCTGCGATTCTCTTTGAAATCCATTGAGCATTAGTGTTTTGAACTGTCCCTAAAAGCAGTTCATTGCCAATGCTTAATATTTCAGATATATTGTTCATAAAGTTATATGTTATTTTTGGTTTATACTAGTTCCATCTGATCATTGAAATATTGCATTTATTACAAATGTACTCACTTTTCTATTACGATCTATATCACTATTCCCTATACCTTGTATCATATACGATATCTAATTTTTCGTCATATTGTATTCATTCATGAATTAGACATTGGATATATTGTGTAATCGTCTCTATCAATCCCTTGTCTCTATGCAAATGTCACGATGATTATTAAATGCCTTTCATCACGTATTCTCATTTTATGATTATATACTTGACGATGTTTTATGATATGAAAAGTGTTAGATATACCTATTGCTTAGTCGTCTAAATATACTGTATAGTCAAGTTAACTTTGTTCAGCAATATATTAAATTAACACTTATTAAAAGATACATTATTATTCCTATATGCGGTAAAGAAAAAGTAAATTTGCATCGTAGATTTTTATCCCCAAGAATTGGTTTAATTCTGTTTTTCTTACTAGTGGTATCTATTTCAAGTCATACTATACCGTACACTATTTTGCAACAAAAGGCTCTTGCACAGACTAAGAAAAGAACTGATAATATCGATGCAACTTCTTTAGATAGGACAAATGAAAATAATCCTGCGAATTTCGCAACTTACAAGAATTCTGCTTTTGGGATAACTATTCAATTTCCATTTAATTGGGAAAAGATGGGAGAAGACGAAGACCAAGATGCTTCCGAGAAACAAGTTGTTAAATTCATTCCTACCATGAAAGATCCTCTTACTAAATATTCAAGTTTTATAATTTCAATTCATAATATGCATCGCAATAATATTAAGGACTTTTTCAAACTTTTTGATAAGCCAACTTCTGATGCTATTTCTCTACGTGGTTTTGTACTTTCACATCTCACTTCATTGTCGACGAAATTACTAGGTTTCGAGTTCATTAAGCCCGAATCGTATCAAACTACTCTGGCAGGAAATAATCTTGCGCAGAAAGTAGTGTATACTTATAAAGAAGGAACCGGAGATGATGCTATCACAGCTAAAGCAATGGATGTTTTAATGGTAAATGACGATAAAGGATATATTATCAGCTATCATGCAGATTCCTCAAACTATTTGTATTACCTTCCAACCGTACAAAAGATGATTAATTCATTCGAATTAACGAAATAATTTGTCTTGACGTGTGTATTTGGCACTTGTATATATTATAATGCAGTAATTTTACTGCTGATCTTTTCTAATTCATCTGAGGATTTTTAGATGCTGTATTTAATTCTGAAATAGTGAATGATGTCATCCCCACAAAAGAAAATTATCATTTCCAATCGACTTTACATCCATGGTTTCTAAAATCGTCATAATTATTTATTAGTTTGCCGCATGAATCACAGAAGCATTTTTTGCAAGTTATGCACTGAATCACACAACATGTTGTTGTTAATATGAGATTTGTTTGCTTAAAATCATGTTCGTGTATCATTGTGTACTTCACGGAAAGTCCGGAATTAACAAAATCGATACTATTATCTGAGAAGGGCCATATCGCATTACCTTTCTTTCTCGTCATATTACTAATATCATTAATAAGGTCTTAAAGTATACTGACCTATGTAACTTCACATAGTTACTCTTTTAATATTTCTATTGATATCGTACCAAATTATTATGAATACTTGAAAGCTATATTACATTTTAATATCAAATGACCTAGTTAATCGGTAATTTTGATATTTTATTATTTAATTTCATTTTGATGGATGGCTTCTACAATAAGGCTAGTATTTATCCAAATATGCGAAATCAATCCGATACGTAGCGTTTTAGAGCAGTGCCTGGAGGATTTAACTGATTCACCTTATCCCTAAATTCATTTATTCGATCTAACAATGGATCATAAACTCGATGCGGATGTGGATAATACATTCTTGTCAAATTTCTATTAAGTTAACAAAGTTAATCATAAAATAAATAATGATCCTTATTTACTCTCATTGTCCTCATAGAGATGAATTCTAATGAAAATCTAAATGGCCACGACGATAAAGATGATTCTACTACTCCTAATTCTACTGTCACTAGAACGGAGCATTTTAGATTAGATATCGTAACATCAATGGACGATTTTATATTCCAGATACTAAAGATAAGGAGAACTTTACTTTATATTTCTATTTCTGCGCTAATTCTTGCTCCACTTGCGATAGGACTTTCGCTTTTTCTAATATCACATCCAACATTTTTTGCAGTTCTTGAAATTGAGAATGAATTTGGTGTAGTACTTGGCATATTGTTAATTCTTATAATTATTATTTCTGTTACAATGATTATTGCAGGTATACGGCATTATCGTTCGATAGTAGTAAAATGGACTAAGGGCTATAGAGAATTTCAAAGAGAGAGGGAAGCAGCAGATAGGAAAATCGCTGAGGAATATGGTATCGAGACATGACCGATATAATTTCTGCTATATTAATCGCTAAATCTGTTAGTACGAGTCTTATTCTCTGAGTATAGAGTTCTATTATGGACATCGTCCTATACTAATCAATGTTGAACCGTATTTTTTATCTGTTTTATTCTGTATTCAAAAACAATACGCAATACAAGAGTAGCTAGCCTACTAATGTAGCTAGTGTAGCTAGTGACATTGTTCTATGGGATCGTGGTAATAATACTATGATCTTTGCTCTTGTTCCCTCTAACCTCATTTCTTGATACTGCTGATTCCATATTTCTATTAGAAATCTCCATATTCTGCTGCTTCTTATCTCTTGGAAACACATTTTCATATGGTACAATTATCTTGTTACAAAATTCAATTCCTTTTCGTGTAGGCTTGTATATAGTAATAGATCTGTGACCTATCGTTGATTCACTCCTGCTAATAAATGCATTGAATTCTAGTTCATCTAATATTGATCTGTGCTTTTTTAAATTTAACCCACAGAAACGAATCAAAGACGTTTGGTTAAGATATTCATACTCTACTAAATGTAGGATGACATCTTTAATGATATAGATTCTGTCTCTATAGCAATGCGAAGTTGGTAAATGATTTGGAGGTTTTGGTCTCAGGCCTTGGAGAGAAGCCATTCTTCTTACGTGCTACAATAGATTTTCATTAATGCTTAATAAAACTGGTTTAACTAAGTTAACTCACCATAAATATGGCAAACCGTCTTAAATCAAATTGCGTAAACGATATATCATACAGCGTTAAACGAGGCCTCAAATTCATCATATTCTTGTCAGAAAATATGCAAAGATGTATACTTTACAATCTTACCTGACGCAGAGTAGTAGTCTCTATTTTATATTAAAATCGTAATTAGCATTTTCGCAATAAGCTAACTTTTCCATAGTTTTGATTTCACCTTGTGTTATCAGTTCCCTAATAGTTTTAGGGGAAAAGTCTGCATTTTGCAGCATACTTGGTGATTCTAATTCACTTCTAATTATTCTTGTAACCGATTTTATTTGTGCGCCATAATTGTTAATTAGAGTATTGTATTCTGACTTGATCAATGCCAACTGATGATGATCAATCTCTGTAAGATCAGCTTTCCTTTGCACAATATCGTATAAAGTTTCTATGAGCTGTATGTGTCTTGTTATAAGCCTTGACATCTTTATAGTATCCATATTCTTATCGCTAAAAATGATATCTTTAGCTCTGCTTTCAACTTCTGCCATATTGGAAGGAAGCTTGTGTATTTTTCTTGGATAATTTTCTACAATAAAAATATTTTTATCATTTCTTGGAGATGCATAGATGACTTCTCTTACTGGAGTATTGCTAAGGAGACTTCCATCCCACGCGTACAAGTTATCTTCAAGCTCGATCCATGGAAATCCGTAGATTGGATAACCAGAGCTTGCTAGGATGTGTTTAGCTTTTATCTCCATTTTCGTATTGTCAAATATGAGCGGCCTGGCTGTCATTACATCTACGGCAGTTATTATCAGACGAAGTACTTCAGGTAATTCTTCTTTTGTTGCTGCAAGGTTAAGCTTTTTATAATCTATGTACTTGTCGAGTGTTTTTCCAAGTACAGAATGGTCATAGAAATGGGTCCAATTTGTTGGATTAAGAAAGTCATAGTGATGTTCCCTTTTATTGCGATTATTATTACTGTGATTTTTGTCGTCATTATTATTTTTATAGTCATCATTATAATTGCAGAGAAACCAATGAGACCAAAGAGGTGTAAACATTTTGGGAACACCAAAGACCGCAGCATTAGCCGACGCAGCTGATATTTTCTTGGAGATGTATTTCTTAGCTTTATTATCATAATCAAAGACGAATGTATCTGGGATGATATTCGGATTACTTTCTGCAATCTCCATCCAAAAATCTTCAAGGTCTCTTTCTGGATGGTCATTTTTGCTTCCGACAATTATAGCAGCGTTTACAGCTCCAATGGAAGTTCCTGCAACTATATCTATTCTTACATTCTTTTTTACTAATGCTTTGAATACTCCGCATGCAAAAGCTCCTAATGAGCCTCCTCCTTGCAATACAAGAACATTCTCTACATCTCTTGATTCTTTATGTCTGAGTTGAATATTTTCTTCCTTGAATAGATAACTCATTTAAATAAGATTATGGCTTGCATTATTATTATAATTTATAGTAGACTATCTGATATTTCCAATGTTTCAAGAAAACGGTCTATATAAACCCCAAAACGCCTAGTGAGTTATGGCTCATCAATCTCTGTATGGCAGATTGAATTTTATTGTAGGTAGGTGAAGCAAAATGATTGTGCAATTTGGATTTCTCTATAGTAAATTTCTGTTCACTTACTATGGTTGTAGATATCAGTTAGGTTAGTTGCTACTACTGTACTTAAATAACGTGTTTCCCTTATCAATATTAGATGCAAGTAGGAATTGATAGTTTCGCAGCATAGGATGACGCTGGAAGATCAGTCAGCCCATCTGATCGTATGCAAAGATTAATCGAACAAATTGAATATGCCGATAAAATTGGGTTGGATGTGTTTGGAATCGGTGAACATCATCGTATGGAATTCCTCGATTCTGCTCCTGCTGTCATATTAGCTGCTGCAGCGGCGCGAACAAACCAAATACGACTTACCAGTGCAGTGACAGTACTAAGCGCAGCCGACCCAGTAAGAGTGTTTCAAGAATTCTCAACCCTGGACCTTCTTTCGCATGGTCGGGCTGAGATGGTTGTAGGCCGAGGCTCATCCATAGAAGCATTTCCTTTGTTTGGATATAGATTGGAAGACTATGATTCCCTTTTTGAAGAGAAACTCGATCTACTACTGAAGATTCGTAACAACGAGCATGTCTATTGGTCTGGCAAATATCGACCCAGTATGACCGGTCAGGGAGTATATCCGAGACCCTTACAAAATCCTTTGCCAATATGGATAGGCATTGGTGGAACTCCAGAGTCATTTGTCCGAGCTGGCTTGCTTGGGCTCCCGTTAATGGCCGCAATCATAGGCGGAGAAACACATAGGTTTAGACCATTTGTTGACCCTTACAGGCAGGCTGGAATGTGAGCTGGCTATTCATCTGATCAATTAAAAGTAGGTGTGCATTAGTTTGGCTATGTAGCAGAAAGTACACAGGAGGCAGTCAATACTTCTGTTAGTTCAGTATAATATTGTGAAGCATAACTTATCTTGAATCCTATTGAATCTATTCCAGCAAAAATATGTTTGGGACCGCTTATTACAATGAATGAGGAGATTATCTTTTCAAACAATGCATTATTGATTCTGTCTGTAAACTTCAGCAATGTTGTAAAATGAGGAATTCGTGATAATCCTAAAAATAATCTAAGGTATAGCTTCAATCAGCCATTCTACAAACATCCTATAACTCTTACCTTCGTACTATCTTATTGTGAGCAATATCAAATGCTACCACATTGTAAAGACATGGTTGCTCTTTCTGTGAAAAAAAATGGTATCCTTGAATTTCTCAAAACACGGTACATAGTATTTGCCAATCTAACGTAACTTGATTCTTTCAATATCCATACTGGATTATGCTCCTACAAAGCCCTATTGGTGTCCAATACAAGGTTTCTACAGAACCATCCTGACTTTATTCATTTAAATAGTCTCATATGTTCTGCCATCGTACATCTATTAAATATAACATCTAAACCTTTTTCTCTAGCCACTTTTTCGGCATCTGCGTTATATATCCCTTCTTGCATCCATATAACTTTGACATCTTTTTTCTTCAAAGCATCATCTACTACAGGAGGTACATCTTCCGATCTTCGAAATATGTCAACGATATCTACTTTACTTGGTATGGATAAAATATTTGGATATGATATTCGTCCATTCACCTCCTTTACTGTAGGGTTTACGGGGATCACATTATAGCCATGTTCAATTAGATACTTGGGTACAAAATAACCTGGTTTTCCTTCTTTATTGGACATTCCGACGACCGCAATATTTCTCAAATCATATATTTTCTTTAACTCCTGATCTGAATGAGAATCCTTATTTGATATACTCATGCATATTTTTCTCTATACTGCTATATAACAGTAAGGTGATACATAGACGCATACCTAAAGGAGTAACCTCGATCCTAGATTCTTGTGATTTCGTCTAAATTTATGTAATTACTGTTAATCCTCATTTTGTAATACTGTAATGATAGAATTACATAATATTGAATCCAACAAAAGCATGGTTAGAAAGATATTCAATATGAAATGAATAGCAAAAGAAAAAGCTAACTTGACTCAAATTCAATTCTACCAATAATTGCTTACTATAATATTATATATATTAGTAACAATATTGACTCCTTATTGTGATTGTAATATTGTAACCTGTATTGAATTCTTGGCTTATTGCATAATAAGTCATGTTCTCGAATATAGAATAGATCAAGTAATCGTGACTTGAATATTAATATTGAGTAGAATAAAGTATTTTTATTTATTTACCAACAAGAAAAATAATATCAACACCTTGTGATATTGTTTGTTCACCCGGAATGATTGGTGTCGATGGCTTTGAAGTTAGTGTTTTCGCAGCAAATTCTTGCTGGGGTAATGAAGATGATGTTGCAGGTTCTAATATCTTTATAGATTTTATTCCATTTATTTTTAATCCTAATGCAGAAGCTGCAATATTAGCTTTCTCTCTGGCATTTTCAATCGCTGGTTTGATCAACGAATTCTTAACTTGCTCTAGCCTACCATTAGAGATCGTGAAATCTATACTATTAATATTATTAGCTCCCGAGGCGATTGCAGTATCGATCCAATTTGACGTCGCGTTATTATTGAAGCTTTCAATTACAATGGAGTTCCTTGCAGTAAATCCAATCAGATCACCTCTTCCTGATTGTGTATAGTTATAATTTGGCGAAATATCAAATGAGCCTGTGTTAATCTCACTTTCATTGACTCCCACTTTTTTCAACGCAAGAAGTGTTTTATTCATAAGATTTGAATTGGATTCTAGTGCTGCATCAGCAGTTTTATTGGTGGTTTCAACACCTAATGAGAGCGTAACTTTATCTGGTTTCATCTTTATCATAGCTTGTCCAGAAGTAGATAATGTTCCATTAATATCGTGGTTCGTTATTATCATGGTGTGATTGCCTTGTGAAGACTGAGCATGAGATGAAATATTCAACGAGAGACAGACAATGGTGGTTATTATCAAAATTAATGCAGTATTAAGGATCTTGTACATTTTGAATGGTTCATGTATACGGTATTATATTTGTATAATGAAATTCCATAGACATTATTTACCGTTCCTAAAAGTTTATCATCTAGATAGACAGGGTGCGGACATACAGACAAAGAGCTAGGAATTGGAAGAATTGAATCAATCAATCAATCAATGAGACGATGTGATAAAACGAAGATTGGGAAAAAGAAGAGTGGAGCTATCTATCATTTGACGTTATTTCTGATACTTCTAAATGCGATGAGTAGTACATATTTACAGGTCAGTTTTTGCAAAATGGAATCTAGGAACGTTCAATAAAAAAACTTGATTTCCTATTTGCTCTATCTATATGTCAGCTGCCATGTCGACACGTGAGCAATTCTTTGATTACTTTAATGAGATTGTGCATATCTATAAAAAATCATGATTATGTTAACAACAATGATAAATGACAATTCCGAAAAGAAATCTCTATGTTTGGAGTTTGTAATTATTATTCAAATTCATATATGTAGGTACGTGTCAGTTCCAGATTAAACAACCAGTTCTAGTTTTCCTCCAAATTATACAGAATTGACTGCACAAAATGCTGTACTTAGACAAGCAATAAGAGATCTATAAAAACGATTGGATACAGCTGCTTATAGGTTAGAAACAGTGTATAGGATAATATGTCATCAATAAGTAAGTGTCTTTCTTTACGCGTACCTGCTGATGTCATCTATCGTAGTCTTAAAGATACGCGTCTAGAACAACTTTTTCCTGAATTCTTTACTGGAGTTACAAGGAGGTTAACAGCTACTAATAAAGCAAACAGTGAACTGCAATTTACTACAACAACTTATGATTCTCAAATTCATATTAATGAGATTTTTAGATTGAAAGTATTACAGAGCAATTCTACCGAGATAATATATATGACTAGAACAAATATAGCAAATGATCCTGTAGTAGAATCAATAATTTATACGCATATAGCGAATATTCTGTATGCATTATTAATGCTTGAGACAGGATATGTAAATGGTTTGATGGAAAGACACAACTTAAAATAGATAATTTTTAATTTGTTCATATTTAAAACTTGTATTACCAGAGAGTTTTACAGTCAGTACTATACTATACCAAATACAGCTGGGTTATGAATAATTTATAGTAACTGTTTATGGGCAACAATTGGCTATCCTTAGCAACATAGATATCAACAACTATAAAAAACGAAATAATCAATAGAATACATTACGATGAGTACATGAGAGCTTTATGATCTACAATCTTACAGATACAAGCGAAAATCTAGATACCATTAAATCAATTGTATAACTTAATAATAGAGAGTATAAATTACGAATTGAATAAACGATTTCTAGCCAGTTGACAATGTAACGAGCAAGAAGCAAAATGTATATTCTGTTATCATAGATGTAATCTAATGGATTCAAGGATCCAAAACATATCACCAAGGTACACCAAATTCGAAAACGTTTTGCCAGAAGAATTGAATCACATTCAAATCATTGAAGAACTTGAAGAGACAAAAAATGAGATAAATAATATAATTGAAGAAGATTTAAGAAATGTAAAGAGCCTTTCAAGTAACCAAGGTCAAGCAATTCCATTCAATCAGTTTTTGAAACCATCCTCCATAATCAAAGCAGCATTTTTCTTAGAAGATGATCACTCAGATGACCATGTATTGTTTTACTATGCCCATTGGACTATGAGCTTTTCCGCTTTACGGTTGCTTTCTCACGGTGTAATAGAATTGTCAAGGGACTTGAAGACATTTTATGCTAATTATATGAATGCTTCTACAGCTATTCATGAAAAGAAAATAGATTTTAACCACTTTGTTAACGCATATCAGGATTTTAACGGATATCTAACAAGAATTCATAATGTAATCAAACAATATTATGATCTATTTGTACATGTGTGTAATGAGATCGATCCTAATAATAATAAGGAAGAAACATTCAGTCAATACCACCAACCGAACGTGGACACAGATTATCATCAATTGTTAGCCGAGTTAAAGAGATTGCTTTTGCATGGAAATATAGGAAGGCTAGTTGGTTTTCCACTTCTCATATTGGCATTAGAAGTTTTCATTACTGGAGAGATATTCAATACAAAGAAAAGTAGTAAATACAGCAATAACAAAATCATTTCCCTAAAACAAGATATTCCTAGTCCTAAAACTATAATTAGAATAATAGAAAAACTCAACTTGGAAAGGTTCTTCAAGACTGATTCGCTAAGAAGATTGTATGATTGGCAAAGTATCAGTAAACACAAAAGTATTAGAATTGACGACTACCTATTATGGTTTGTGTATGAACGTACAGCATTAGAAATATTAGCTGCATTTAGTGCTAATCTAAAACATTATAGAGATCAGATCCTAGAAGAGCTTCAACAAGAAGAGGAAATACAAATAAAATAATAATTGGTTTTCCTGCATATCTTCTCTACAGTTCAATGAATGCTTGACCGATCTGATGTATGCTCACCTATTAGTAGTACTGTACGATATTTGTAATACATTACATATATTATGCATCCGCTTCTACCAAGACGTCGTTACGAGACAACAACAACGATAATGTCTTACTCTCTACAAATAATCCGATTTTGAACCTCACGTTACTAATTACAAGTAAGTGCGCCTTTATAGCTTCTTTACCATACAAAACCTTAATCCTTTCTTTCTTTCGATATTATTTACATCTTCCAGCAAGACAGTTAAGCAATGTACTTTGTACCAAGAAAAGTAGTTGATTTAAAGTTTGTTTCTAATTTCGCATATTTTTATGGTTAGCAGATGCTGCAGTGCATTATCTTTGATGTATTTGAGGATTAGTAAGATAAATGGGTGTCTTGCCATTCAAGACATTTAGTATATTTTTAGCTGCTATCTCAGACATTTTTGTTCTTGTCGAAAGTGTGGCACTACCTATATGGGGTAATAATACCACATTTTTCATTTTCAATAATTTGTTGTTATAAGACGGAGGCTCTTTCTCAAATACATCTAAGCCTGCACCAGCTATCCACTTTTTCCTTAGCGCTTCAATTAAATGAGGCTCATTGACAAGATCTCCTCTAGCTGTATTAATTAAGTAGGTACTCCTTTTCATTATTTTAAAGATTGATCTGTTTATTATATGATGATTTTCATTATTCAAAGGACAGTGTAGGGAGAGAAAATCGCTTCTCTGCACAAGTTCCTCTAATGAAACATATTTGGCTCCTACTTGCTCTTCTGTCCGAATATTTCTATCATGCCTATTATGATAAATTATATCCATATCAAATCCTTTAGCTCTACGTGCAACTGCAGAGCCAATTTTTCCTAATCCTAGAATTCCTAAGACCTTTCCGTGAACATCTGAACCTAACATGAGATATGGATCCCATCCATATTTCCAACGTTTATGCATGACTGTCTCATGTCCATACGTAATTTGTCTTGCTATTGCAAGTATTAACGCAAAAGTAAGGTCAGCTGTTGTTTCCGTAAGTATGTCTCCTGTAGAAGTTACACTAATACCCCTTTTTGTTGCTTCCTCTACATCTATGTGATCTACCCCTGTACTATAGGAACTGATTACCTTAAGATTAGTCCCAGCAGTATCAATAACTTTGGCGTCAATATCATCCAATAGCGTACACAGAATTGCATCCTTTCCACGTACTCCATTCAAAATCTCTTTCCTAGTTGAGGGTCTTCCTTTTTCATTCACAACAACATTACATTTTTTTGCAATCATTGGTATTGCAGGAGCTAGCATTCTTCTACTAATATATACAGTAAATTTCTTCAATCTTAATATCCAACACTGTTACATCTTTAGATATATTGAGTTTATCGAATTCATATGATCACTCATTCACTCATTCTTTACTATAACTGCAAGTCCTAAAAGTATTGTTTCAAAATATACTTCATTCTTCGCATACATAATGTGGCAGATTATCTGCATAGATATATTTTAGAATGCTCTTGTCAAAAGTCGCTGTAAAGTCAGTTTATTGGTTGACCGTGTCTTGTATTTATTGTAACCCATATACTTAGGATAATCTAGATTATTAGCACTTCCTTATTGCCGTATTACTTCAATAAACGAGCTACAGATAAAGGAGTAGTTCGCGCTTACTATATTGTCGTGATCGTAATCATATATACCTTAAAAAGTCTTTTGATTAGCTAATACTATAAGTAAGTTATATCCTGGATGAGTACGCATTAGACTATCGACGGACAGGAATGTGAATAGGGTTAAAATCTGTTCTATTATTATTGATATTTTTGAATTGCTTTCCATATGATTAGAATCTAGCACATAACAATATCACTAACAATGTTAATTTACGGGGTTAATAAGTGCTTATTACTATGCTTATTGATAGTAATGGTACCAAAAAAAGAATGTGAAAAAATTTGGTTCAAGTACAATCATTAATACCAAGAGATGTCGAGGTACAAAGACTCAAGAAATTGTATATCCAGATCACACTAATGCTATCGTTGACTTTAGCAGCGGTTTTAGCTTACAATATAGACACATAGTTGAATCAGTCATTAATTCGTGATTCGTGATTCAGCATTCACTCCTGCAAATTGGTTAGTGTATAGCATATTTGCAGT
>JARBAU010000066.1 GCA_029237525.1 Nitrososphaerales archaeon
ATGCAGTTGGAGATTAAACTAATTGGCATTTTGGATTTGGTTAACTGCTGCTATCTCCATCTAGCTAGCAGTCATCACCACTTGGCTACTTTTTAACACGGTTCACGTGAGTACTTTCGAATCCATTAGACCACTGCCGTTTCTCCTTTTTTCTTTGTTCCGATGTCAATAGCATCATTCACCGCTGAAATAAAGATCTTGCCATCACCAGTTGATCCCGTGCTGACTGTACCCAGTATTGTATTGATAACTTTATCGACTTCTGAGTCGCCGACAATTATGACAAAATTAGATCTTACTGAGAATTCTGATACAAACCTTGCTGTTCCCCTACCCGATTCAACAACTGCTTTTTCACCTTTTCCGCGACCTTTTGCTTCCAAGATAGTACAACCTCCAACGCCAGCTTCTTTCAAAGCCTCATTCAACTCCGTTGTCTTCTCATGTGGAATTACTGCTTCAATACGTTTCATGGTGTGCTATAAAAAGAGATTATGATATAAGGTTTTCAATCTTTATTGAGCGTGTAGTGGACGATCAACCGGGCGTAATGAATGGCATTAAAGTGCCTTCTGTGCCTATACTCCGTCTTTACTATATTCTTGACCGATAAAATGATGTAACTTTTTATTCCGTTAGAAGGCCAATATTAAAAGTCTATCTTAGGTCCATTCGATATTCTCGCTGGGTTTAAAAAGTTAGCAACTAATAATTAAAGGTGAATATTGCTTAGGTACCAGGTAGACAATCACTTGATGATATCCAATCCTGGATGTTGTATACTTGTTATTTACCTAAATATATTGTAAAAAAGATCCACAATCTAACCTCATAAAATGAGCTAGGGCATTAAACTCATTTTGCTAGAGAACTATATAGGCTATCTATCTAATCCCATCCGTACGTCCGATTAACCTTTCTCATGATGACGATGGATACTAATTATTTCTATTAACAAACGGTATTGTTAAGTAGATATTGATGCCAGTAAATATTTATTGTTGGTCAGAGGCCTGTAAGGCTAGCTGTGCCAAAAAAGCAGTTAACTGAAGATCGGGGTGTGCTCCAGTTGCTAGACGAAAATCATACTCGGCCATCAAAACGGCAATCTTGTTTGGATTGGGCAATTTCAAAGAATAGATTTCCTGATATGCATACTTTAAGAAGTCACCATGCGATATCCCGAAAACTGTAGTTAATTCCATTAACTTAATTCTAGATTCATTAAATTTGCCTGAAATGGCCAATCTGATAATTTCCGATACTCTGGCCTTGCCTGACATTCCCATTGCTGAATGTACAGTCGAGATTGAGACGTGTTTTGTTGCAGCGGAGGCCTGAAGGATGTTGATAGACAATCGAAGATCACCTGAGGTAATTTCATATATTTTTGCTAGGGCCTTCTCCTCGAAACTTGTCTCTTCATTCTTACATATGATCTTCATGTGGTCAACAACATCCTTTTCAGTCAATCTAGTAAATCTAAAAATTACACACCTGCTCTGAAGTGGATCTATAATCTGAGACAGATAATTACATATGATTAAAAATCTCGTTGTTTTTGAACTGTCCTCAATAATTCTTCTCAAAGCAGTCTGGGCTTCAGGAGTCATCTCATCTGCCTCGTCTAGGATGATTAATCGATACATCTTATGTTCGTTAGACGAATCTGTGACTAGTTTGATGACTGCTGCGAATGATTTGACTCTTTCTCTCACCATTTTGATTCCTCTCTCGTCTGATGCATTCAGTTCCAGAGTATCTTTTCGCCAATCTTCGCCAAGCAATCGCCTTGCGATGCACAAGGCGGCTGTCGTTTTGCCAACTCCTGGTGGTCCAGCAAACAGCAGGTGTGGGATAGCTTCAGGATTCTTGAGTAAATTGGAAATTCCATCAACTATCTCGTTCTGATTAACAATTTGTTCTAAATCTTGTGGTCGGTATTTCTCTACCCACATGGTATTTCGAAGAGAATTGTTTAAGGTCGACATAGGCCTATAACTCCCTCAATTGAAATCTGACGGCTTATTAGGATTGCGTGTTGTTGCTTAGTAAACAATAGACCAATGCATCCTTTCATTATTTAAGGAAGTCTAAAGGTATCGGGTCTGATATGTAGCTAGCAATTACCATTGGTAAACAGCAACTATATGCAGTGCCGGGGCAGTTGAGATAATTCACTGATAAATAATTCCTAATCTATCAATAAAAGCTATTAACTTATAGGTCAACGAAAGATACAATAAAGGATATAACGAAAGCAGTCTATATCAGAGAATTGTTGATTGAATATCATCATCTTCCTGCGAAAAATGTCATTTCTAGTCAACTTATATATTTTGTTCTGTTTATGTTGGAAGAGATTAGAGTCACATTTAGACAAGATCTAAAGTTAGATGTGGTTGGGTTTCATATTGATGCAAAGGACGGTGATATTTCAATGACTCCTAGATGGCTCGCCAAGGTGTTGAATAAAAAAGAAGTAGTAGATATTCAAGATATCGATGCATCTTCTTATGTATCCAGGTCATTAAATCGCGAACGAATAGCAAGACCTCATGATTTATCAGGCATTGATCCTGACTTTTATATACGAATGAAGGATTATCTTGAGGATTCTAAAGAAATTGATCGAGAAAGATTTTGTGTTTCACTTAATTCCTTCATAGCCTCAAGACTCGAAAAAATTGCGAAACTTGCAGCAGCTTCACCACTATCTCCTGAACTAAAGGATAAATTATCTGTTGAAGAATATGAGCTTTATCTTATGATGCACGACGCGTCGGACTTATTCAAGGAATCGGTGTTAGATAAGTATGGCTGAGCAGCAGACGACTTCGGCACTAGCTAATGAGCTAGAAAAATTTTTGCGTTCTTTCAAAGATAGAGAGGGCGATTACAAGTATTTTGATAAGATAAATCATATGATGTCATTAAATTCGTCTTCGATTATAGTAGATTACATAGATTTTGATATATACAGTCCAGACTTTGCAAAGCAGATAACACATAACCCAGATGAAATACTCTTGGGATTTAATCAGGCTGTTCTATCAATCTTAAGTGAAATCCATGCCGATTACGCATCAGAGATCCGTGACAAGCTCAGAGTAAGAATTGGCAATTATACTGTTCAGAAGGGTTTAAGGGACATAAGTGCAGATGTAATTGACAAACTAATAGGAGTTTCTGGCATGGTGGTAAGATCCTCAGAAGTCAAACCCCTTGCGAGAAAAATTGGCTATCGCTGTACCAGTTGCAATACAATAGTCGAAGCTATATTGAAAGGCCTTCTTTTGAAGAAACCGGTAAAGTGCGTCAACTGTAGTGAAAGGGAATTGGAAATGGATCCCGAAAATAGTGTTTTTACTGATTTTCAAATGGTTCGCCTTCAAGAACTTCCAGAAGATTTGCCCGCTGGTCAACTACCACACTACATTGAAGTAACCGTGATGGGCGATCTGGTAGATCAATGCCGACCCGGAGATAGAATCATGCTCACGGGCATAGTAAGGATAGAGCAGGAGCAGGTATCTCAGCAACTGAAAACAAATTTGTTTAGACTAAGGATGGAGGGTAACAATATTGAATATCTAGGGGGGAGAGCTGGCAACAAAGAAACTAGAAGCATCGAACGGATCGCCATTAGTAGTGCCGATGAAAAACAAATAATCTCCATTGCCAGTAAACCCGACGCGTATGACAAGCTAATCGCATCGTTTGCTCCTCATGTGTATGGTCATGAGGTGATCAAAGAAGCAATACTGCTGCTGATCGTAGGATCCGTGACAAAGAAGCTTGCAGATGGATCATCTAGAAGAGGCGATATCAATGTATTTTTGGTTGGAGACCCTGGTACAGCCAAGTCCGAAATGCTGAAGTTTGCTGCAAAAATTGGACCCAGGGGCCTTTACACTTCCGGAAGAGGCTCAACTGCTGCCGGCTTAACGGCTGCAGTCATTCGAGACAAATCCGGCATTATGATGCTCGAGGCTGGTGCCGTAGTTTTGGCAGATCAAGGGTTAGTATGCATTGATGAGTTCGACAAGATACGACCAGAAGACCGTTCAGCATTACATGAGGTCATGGAACAGCAAACATGTTCCGTGGCCAAAGGCGGTATCGTTGCTACACTTAATGCTCGGACTTCAATTCTATCTGCAGCTAATCCCATGTATGGTAAATATGATCCGTTCAAAAATATCACTGAAAATGTTAACTTGCCAATCCCTCTGTTGACAAGATTTGATCTTATATATGTAGTTAGAGACTCGCCTGAACAAGAGAAGGATAGTCGGATTGCGAGTCATATACTAGAGATACATAGAGATTCTCAGCGTGCGGCCCAATCAGCGATCGATATAGACCTCTTCAGCAAATATCTTTCTTATTCCAAACAGGTAGAGCCTACTTTGAGCAGTGAAGCAATAGATATTATTCGGAATTACTACATGAAAATGCGAAACGTAGAATCTGAAGGTATGATAACTGTAACGCCTCGTCAGTTAGAAGGATTAGTAAGGCTTTCTACGGCCCGGGCCAGATTATTATTAAGAGAGAGAGTAGAAGTTGAGGATGCGGAGCGGGCGATCTATCTTGTTCAGCGAATGTTAGAAACGGCGGGAATTGATGTTAATACCGGAAGAGTAGATCTAGGTGTACTTCATGGTAAACCACATAGTGAGGTTTCCAAATTGAAGGTATTTATAGAAGTATTTAATGCCCTTTCTGGACAAGATCGAAATGAAGTTAGTGAACGGAATTTTATTGAAGAATTGATTCGAACGACCAAATTTACTGAAGATGAGGCAAAGACATACATAAAAAAGGCAATGCAGAATGGTCAGATATATGAACGTAAATCAGGTTTCTATGCCAAGGCATAAACAATATGGTTTTTATTTTTTTACGATTGGATAGGCAAGGCGGTAACTGAAACAAGTCCGTGTATGAGTGGTCTCTATATTTGCAATGTGACATCCGACTATCACGGATCTTGGCGCTGTTATCTTGAATAGTTGAATCAGCATATCTGACTAAAATTAGTGGAGGAACAAGGTCTTTGATTCAATCCAATCAAGCTGGTTCCATTCGATAATTTTCAATAATGAGGCAATTTCATTGCCTGAATATAATAATAAATTTGTATTCTGGATGTTGGTTTCTTTATGGAAAGGTTAATGGCATTTTATCTCGGATATGAAGCCATACCTGCGCAGTTAATTTAGAATAATATTATAAAGCGGCGAGTAGTAGAATAATGTAGAATTGACTATGGTAAATCTCTAGTTCTAAGGTTTGGATTTTAATCCATTTTATGACCAGTTATCAGTTGGCGTCTTAAGTTTACTATAAACACTATGTTTAAGTAGTTAAAAGTTGAAAGTGCCTTTTCGTATTATTTATTATAAAGAGCAGTAAATGATCTCTATAGGTTTAACATAATGTGATGTACCACAGAAATTTATCATCGCTTAATACTATCCCTCTCAGAGCCACAAATACATGACAATATCTTAGACATGAGTCAGAATTCAAATTTCCAAGCAATTAGACTTGACCATAACTTCCTATTATGATATCTATCCAAAATTCTCGTACAGAAATGTAATGATGCGGCAAATTAAAAGATTCGTTTTTCAATTATGGATTAGTTGGAGTGCACTCCGAGCCGGTTATTAAAATAATATGTAAACAATCCCTATTAATATGGTGGATGATTTTCCATTCTTGTTGAATATGATCAAACCCTTGAATCCATTTGTGTCTACTATATCGTCAATTCTATTTGCCATACTATAAAGAGGAAATCCAAGATCCATTTAATTTCGCTCTCGGGACATTAGCCAGAAGGGATTTCGTTAGATCGTATCTGTGAGAAGGTTTTGTCAGGTGCCTGTGACTTCTTGGGGATGGAATATAAAGTCCAACTTTTAGATCTCTTTCTTCAGCAATACGAATTTTCTGTCCTGTCCTGTTTCTATATCCACATGACTCACACTGGAAGCCTTTATTTTTTCCTTCTGATTTCATTCTCCTCTTGCAACCTTCGCACACAGGATTCGATAAGCTAAACGTCTGTTCGAGTCGAATTACGGAAAGATATTCTATATTCAGGACAATCTGATGTTTAGATGTTGCGTCTCTTACTCCAAACCCTATTTCTACAGTATCCCCGATTCTGAGCATTGAAGCAATATTCGTGATCCCTGTAGGCTCATAGACTGCCGCAGCAATACTTTCGCCACAATCATCTTCGACTTCAAATATGACATGTCCACCATGTATAATAGTTGGATTTTTGCTTATTCTGCAAACCGAGAAACCGGACATGTGAGGCTTAATTTCTCCAAAATCTAATTCATTTAGAAGATGCATATTTGTTCCTTGATTGGATCTGAAGACCATGTATCCATCTAATTCTTCTTCAGGCTTTATCATGTCTAGCGCAGATACGACAATTTCAGGGTTTTCTCCTCTTATGCCACAAAATACAGGATCTGGTCCATGAGGAGCTACGAGCACCCGGTTATGGGTGAAGTCATAATTGTTAAAAGTATTGGGATAAGTTTTGTTGCTAATGCATATGACATTTGATGGATCAATCTTTCGAGTCCCATTACAATTTTCTACAAGTCTATAGGAAATTGCTTCGAATGTGTGGTCTCCCCATAGTTGGGTACCTATTGCTGCCAAAGCGCCTATCAGACCTTGGCCATTTCCGTATAGAAAATATTCTATATTGACGAATTTTCGGGCTATCTTTTTGGCCTTTTCTAGGCTAAGGATATCGTACATGGCCCTTCTTCCGAATTCTTGGATCATTTCGGGGACGCTTTTACCAGCCAAAATTGCCACACCAGGATTTGCCCCTGAATCCAATGCAGAATTGATCTCCACATACTTCGTGACATAGTCGACTATTCTTGTATAGTTGTCCGATTTCAGGCGTAGACAAACAGCACCATTTCCCCTAGTTTTCCAAGGTACGTTAGGATTAAGTCTTATTAACAGGGGATAATCCACAAACTCGCCTAATCTGTTCTGTAATATGTGATTGACAATTTTGTATGCAATATGCGTTGTACATCTCCCATTTAGTGAATCTGTATCGTCTATACCAACATGCATTAATTTAGAGCTCATTGAGATGTACCAATATTTAGTAACTATCTCTAAATATTAACTATTCCTAGTCCTACAGCATTGGGATTGAAGCTAGCCAGTTTGCAAAAAATATCAAAATCAAAACAGAATCAGAGCCACATAAAGAAAAATACTACATGTCTGTTACTTTCACTGCCAAATGTACATTCAGATATAGATTAAGTCTGAATCGCATCTATTTGAATTCACTACAATGGCATTTCAAAATGTTAAGACAATTAATCATAGTGCAATTTTTCAGATATTAGATAGTTGAGATTTTCTAAAGAACCTTTTCACGGGTTCAAGTACGTGTGATATGCAATCTATTACACAAAGAATATGGCATAAATCTACACTTGTATTGAATCGCTAGATTAAATCATCACCTGCAAAAATCTTAATCGTCAAATGCATCTGCCGAGGCTGATTACGAAATTACTCACGAATTTCCAATCATGTTTTCTGAATTATGCATCAATTTGCTCTTTTGAACATAGCGGTAGCTTCGTATTGTCCCTATTCGTCGCAGACTTCCCTCTCGAACCATATCAGTTAAAGAATGAGAGACGGCGGTTCTGTCATAGTTGTAGCCACGTCTAGATAACTCTTCATGAACTTGGCCCAAGGTTTTTTCTTGTTCAAAATATCCTTCATAACATAATTGCCAGATTAGCCCTCTACATGTTGCCCCTAACTGTTTAGCTTCGTTTGGACGTCCTAAATAAATCTCTGAGCCCAGTTTTTCAGTACCTATCGCCAATTTTGATTTTAAATCTGTAATCTCAGATAATGCTTCTTCTACCTTAGCTGCAAGCTCATTCGAACCAATCGATATGTCAATTCCAAAAAGCACGTCTCGGACCACATCTTTAACCTTATCTTTACCACAAGTAATTTCTATCTCCCATTCGCCTCGCCTTAGGCGAATTTGGACATCTCCTTTTTGTGATTGCAGAGTAAGATCCTCATTAGTCATTTCATAATGTGACCTTGATATTTTCCATATCTGCTCTTTTTGTGAGATTTCCAATTCCCAATCATGTTGTTCATGTTGCGCAATATTAATTAGGTACCTCTACAACATAATCTTGACCATCATGAGCAATATTGTAAGCAATGATTCTTCTTGCTGCGGATTTGAAATAGGAGTCATATCTAAAAGTGCGACCGAACATTGCTTTTCGTCTGGACTAAAACAACTTCGTAAAGGCCAGGGTATACTATTTGGAGAGGAGAAAACCAACATTCGATCGCTAGTTAAGCAAACCAACAGATATAATCCTTATTGTGCACCAACAATAAAAACACTCGAACCAATACCAATTAAGAAAAGTATCTATGCGATTGATTCGAGTAGTGAGAAGCTCGGCGAGACAGATGACGGTCGTATATATGCTGCAAAATGTGGGATTGTTGTTGCGTCGCATAATACTCCTTTACATCATTATAGAGTGGGACCAACAATTTTCTATTTAACTAGAAATACTGTCAGAGAGGCCAATTTGGACAACTATCTCTCCAATATCGTCCTATCCGATCATGAATTAGCCAAAAGGCTAATTAGAGTGAGAACCGAGAGGTCGATTCAGTATGAGCTAGCCAGAGTAGTCCACGATTCGATAATGCTTTTAGACGGATCGCTTAATGCCTCAGTTCTAGAAAGTAGTCCAAATAATTTAAAAAATATAGTAGAATCGTGCGGCGTCAACAGAAATTTATTGATAGCCATAGCTAAAGAGACAATTGTTGGCTTTGATGAACGCATCATCTCTTGTCTAAAGGAATGTACATCTCCAGCTTACATGGACTTGGGAAACATAAATGAAACAATTGGAAATCCGTTCGGCAGGCCTATGCTCGTCAAATTTGGAAACTATTGTAGTCCAGTACTCCGAGCAGACATAGTCGATCCGGACGAAAAAATAAGTCTTGCCTTTGGTAGTATGCTAGGCAATGATTCTTCAGGCCATGGTTATCCAGAATCATTAAAATTAGCTCATCATATTTCAAAATTCAATTCGACAGAAATTGAGTGTCTTAGGGGTCATCTCCTACGTACGTACAAGCTTCAGGCTATTCAAGAGGATGACAATCGGGTGAAATTGCTAGGATCTATGTAAAAATGAGAATATTATCAAAGAGTAACAACGGATTATTAATGTTGGCAATGAAAACAGAGTCTGTATCCAAAGGCGAGTACCTCCTAATCAAAGACAATAGTTCAGGCATAAAACTGATCGTTCAGGTATTTGATGAAGAATATCTTCCCTTCCAATCGCTCATCGATGATATGATAAGAGAAGAAATTGCCGCGGCATCAAGCTCGGAGTGTATTCATGATCCTTTAAATATAGGCCTAATTTCCAATTTATTAAGAGATGCGCGAATTTATCACACAAAGATAAGAGGATGTATTGATGGCAGCGGACTCCTTACCACGGAGAGCAGCGGTCTCCCTTCACGAGTAAATTCTACCGTGAGTCTTTTGAAAATTTCTGAACTTCATGCTCTCGTTGATAAAACACGAAATTATCCTATTACCTTAGGAACAGGAGGTATAGCGAACGAAACAATATCTATTTCTGCAGAAGATCTCGATGGAAAACTGAACATTATAACTGGAAGAAAAGAATGTGGTAAATCACATCTATCAAAATTACTTGTGAAAACATTATTAGAGCACGGAGGCTATGTAGTTGTATTTGACTTGAATGATGAGTATCAAGGACTAGCTTATAATAGCGATAGGTCTCCGTCGAATGTCTCGAGTCAAATTTTGCGAGTTGGAGTGGGACAAGCTCTGAGTTTCTCCCTAGAATATTGTGGTAAGGCAACAATCTTTAACCTGTTAAAAAATGCGCTCGATATGCCTTCAGCTTCGTTAAGGGAGTTTATGCGCATATGGGATCACCTTGAAAGCAGGAAGTCATTAAATTTGGCTAGTATTGAGAACGCAATTAACACTTGGAACATTAATGAATTTGTGCGAGAGGCGTTGATTTCCAGATTTCATACGATTCAGACATCTAGATTGTTTTGTGATGATAAGGGAACCAGTCTGAAATTTGAGAAGGTACTATCCAGAATGAAATCCGGAGCTGCAATAATAATCAACATGGCGGAAGACCCACCAATTATAAGGAGAATGATAGTAGAATTAGCTCTAGGCAAACTTGTAGAACTGTTAGAAAAGACGCAAATTCCACCAGTCTTTCTATTTGCAGAAGAAGCACATCTGTACATTCAAGATACTTACTGGGAAGATATAATTACAAGAATGAGGCATTTTGGAATCTATGCAACATTTATCACAAATCAGCCTGATGCGATTGATGACGGAATCTATAGACAAGTCGATAATATCTTTCTGTTTAATTTTACTAACGATAATGATTTAGACAAAATTTCGAAGGTGTCACTTGCTGACAATGACACCATTAGATCTATAGTAAAAACGCTACCTCAGAGAAGCTGCTTGGCAATTGGTAAAGCCATGTACAATCTGCCAGTTGTTGTAAGAGTAGCTTCAGTTCAAGTGATGACCCTTGGAGAAACAAGGAAATTCTTCCCAACACAACAGAATTAAGGCCCTAAATTGCACAATTTCCAACTCGTTAAATAGCTGAACATTTCCTTTACTAATGAAAGCGTAAAATTCTGTATATTTGTTGCAGCATAGTAATATTTAATGACCTAATTAACGCTGGACGAACTGTCGATTGAAAAACGACTGTTATTTGGAATAGCCCAGCTCACCAATATGCTACAATAGGAACATTCTTAACTTAGGCGTGTCTACATTGCAATTAGTGGTCGTGTAAGGGAATAATGAGTGAAGGAACTCGTACTGACTTGCTATTTACAAAGGTGGGTACCGTAATTTTATTAGTATCGGACATTGAAAGGTCTGTCAAATTCTACAAAGAAGTTCTTGGACTTCCGGTTAAGACAAAATCTGCTGATTGGGTGGAATTTTTTAACAGAGAAACAACATTGGCTCTCCATCCTATCAAAAAAGGCAAGAATAAGTCTATCCATAAAGAAATAAAGACTGGAACGGCGACTTTGGTAGGCTTTATGGTTAGTGATCTAGATTCGACTGCAAAAATATTAAAAGAAAATCACGTTGAGTTTTTCAAGGAGCCTAAAAATGAATCATTCGGCAAACACGCGATAGTCAAAGATCCTGACGGGCATTTGATATCTGTTGCCGAAATAAAATCAAAACCCTCTGAAGAATTCGATCTTTTGGGATTATTGGGTGCAGAATGAAAGTCGCCAAGGATTAAGAAGGCTTCACGCTTTAGCGAATTCTGTATGGATGTAGGCAGGGCTAAATAATTTTCCTAATATTCCAGGGGATCGAAAACAAGAAAGGAATAGTTGTAACGTATGATATCTGTTTACTCATAGATTTTTGGATTAAATCATGCGCGAGCTCTAGTATTACATCTGACTAGACTGGTGACATTTTCATGTATACAAGATCTAGTTTCTGCCAAATCCTCTGGAACTTACAAATATTATTTTTTTGTCGCAGTTTTAATTTGTAGGAACCTGCTTTTCGGATATGCATCTTAGGTCTAATCCTGAAACAGTGTACATGCGAAACAGACTATGCGCATACATTAGGAATTGCGTCTATTGGATGATAACAGGGCATCTACCTTTGATTATTTTTATGATTTGAATAAGTAAACATTCTTGATTCTAGATTAAAGGAGCAATGCTAAAAGTTATTAATTACAATAAAAACCAAAGTATCCCTTTATGATATGAGCATCTCTCAAGTAAGACTAAAAAATCGTCTTGGATCAGTCACTTTCGAGTTTTTCAAGTCTTTGATCGATATTTTTCTACAAATATTAATAAATGGAATATATGATGGTAAGATTATTCATTACCATGTTCCAAGGAGGAGAGTTAATCTCAAAGTTCAAAGAAATTGACTTTTCAATCATTATTCCTACTTATAACGAATCAGAAAATATTTTGAATCTGATTGACGCAATTAAATGCAATCTTCCAGACAATATCAATGCCGAAGTTATAATCGTTGATGACAATTCTCCAGATGGTACTGGTAGTATAGTTGAGGATTATATTCGAACTTGTGAGAATCCTGGGTACTCTGGTTGTTCGTATTTGGGTTCTTCAGGGAATGAGAGTACTGCCACAGGAGATTTTGAAAGTAGAATTTTTCGATTGAGGGTAGTACATAGAAAGATCAAATTCGGTTTAATCCCTGCCATTCTCAACGGGATATCCGCATCGACTGGAAAATATATCTTGATAATGGATGCTGATTTCTCTCATCCCCCAGAAACTATCCCGATATTGATACGCGAACTAATTCGAGATCCAGATTCGATTGTAGTAGCTTCGCGTTACATGCTTGGAAGTTCGATTAAAGGGTGGCCTTACAAAAGACGCCTTCTTAGTACTAGCGCAGTAAAAATTGCCAAACATAGCCTGAGAATAGGTAATATTAGTGACCCTATTTCTGGCTTCTTTGCAATATCTCGGAATGTTGTAGAAAACGTGAATATTGATAGCATGGGCTACAAAATTTTGTTAGAAATATTGGTAAAGGTAAAGGGGGTAAGGGTCAAAGAAATTCCCTACACATTTGTCGATAGAAGATCTGGAACAAGTAAACTCGACCTTTCAGTCGCCCTCGATTATATACGATCTGTTTGGCGATTGTACCGCTATGGCCAGCAATCTCGACCTAAACAAAAATCAGATACCGAAAAGCGTAGTTCAGTTCGCTTCCTTTCAAAAGTCGGCAGATTTTATACTGTAGGAGCTACTGGTCTTGTAATAAACTTCTTGATATCTTATGTCCTTTCAAATTCCATAACGAATATGTGGTACATCCATGCGACGACTGTGGGAATAGCAATTTCCGTAACTACTAACTTTGTCTTGAATAAAATTTGGACTTTTGAAGATAAGCAATTTCAACTTGGATCAACTCTGCGTCAATATGGACTCTTTGCTTCAATTAGCGCATTGGGTGCGGCTCTTCAACTTGGTCTACTTTACATTTTTGTACAATCTGGTATTCAATTCGGACTTTCCTTAATTTTTGCAGTCGCTCTCGCCTCGGCCAATAATTTCTTACTGAACAAGAAATTCACTTTTCATGAGAAAATATGGGATTAGTCATATTCGCTTCCGAATTGTATTCCCTACTGAGAATGGCAATTGAAATTCGATATGCTAATTAACTGAGTCAGATTTATGCCTAATTAAGAGTCTATCACAGAACATTGATTCGCATGATCATCTGAAAGTTCTTACTTCAGAGATAGTAAGTTCTTAATTAATCGCGATCACTAAAGAATGATAAAATAATGTGGAATCAAACCACTGGGAAAAATTAATTTGCCTTGTTAATTCTAATTTATTGAGACAACAATGATAGAGAAGGACATTGACTCGAACATAGATAGTACCCCTAATGAAGATTTTCCACAGACTGCGACAGATTATTTCATATTATTCTTCTACAATTCATGAATGTAAAGCCACTTCGAAGCTTAATTTATTTCAATTCAAACTTGTCTTCGTTATTTAAACTAAAATTCAATGATACCGACAAGTACTTTCGATGGCCAAAAATTTCAATTTTTATCTTTCATGAACATTATAAATGAACCCCAAAATGCCCGCTTACGTATTCCTCCGCACAAATCGCATAGCTCTGATTCTTTGCTTTCCAATCTATTTATAACAATGCCACAATCAAGACATTTTCTCAATTTTATCACATTGTGTATTCGGAACAGAAAACCGTGGCACATAGTCGAATAGATTCATAAATAAAATATATAGGGAGTGATTCTCATAAAAATGTTTATGGGGTATGTCGAATTAATACCAAAGAGCTTTGTTAGAAAATCCAATAATAATTCGTTGCATTAGATGCCGTGACTTAAAGGCTTCTACAATCACTCAGAATGCGCTTACATCTGAGAAATAGCCAACTACTGTAAGGAACTTAGATTTCCTATTAAGGATGATATTAAATATTTCGTCATCATCAATCAAATTATGCAATTATTTCAATGTTTACCACGTGTCTAAGAATACAAAACGTTTATTAGATTACAGCTAACTTGTGTAGATGTACTATTGGCTTTCCGTCATTATGCCAGCGATGACGATAGCTCCTCTACATCTCGAAATCCACAACAACATCATTTAGTCCGCACGTTGGGATTGGTGGATGTCATAATGATAGGTATAGCTGGAATGATTGGTGGAGCAATATTTGTGCTAGTTGGCCCTGCCATAGGGCTTGCAGGAAGTGCAGTAATATTAGCATTTGTTATCAATGGAATTATCACCCTCTTTACAGCAATGGGTTACGCAGAATTGGGCTCAGCTATGCCTGAAGCAGGCGGTGGATACCTGTGGGTAAGAGAAGGTCTACCAAGACCAAATGCCTTCATAAGTGGATGGATGGCCTGGTTTGCTCACATAGTAGCTGGTAGCTTGTATGCAGTAGGATACGGCACATTTCAGTATAGCTTATTGAAGATGTTGGGTGTAGTTGGAAACGAACCACTTTTTGGTTTTATACCTATCGACAAACTTATAGCTGTCTTGTCAATTGCTGTATTCACATACATTAACGTCAAAGGGGTTTCTGAAGCGGGAAAAGCTGGTATCATTATTACAATTATACAACTTGGAACAATTTTTGCGCTTATAGGAGCTGGTCTTTTAACTATCCACGGAAACCCTAATTGGTATATAAATTTCACTTCTAACTTTGCACCAAATGGGATAGGAGGAATAGTTGCTGCTATGGGTCTGACATTTATTGCATTTGAAGGGTACGAAATAATTGTACAAACTGGTGAAGAAGTGAAAAATCCCAAAAGGAACATTCCAAGAGCTATCTTCATATCGCTAACACTTGTGGTATTGCTCTACTGTTTAGTTGCGTTCGTCTCAGTCGGAGCTATATTTGACAAGAACATTCAAGGTAAAACTCCATGGCAGTTCATCGGCGAAAACGGAGATCTTGGGATAATGAAAGCAGCACAAATTTTCCTACCTTATGGCTCTTTCATTATTCTAGCTGGGGGTATAGTTTCCAGTCTGGCTGCTTTGAACGCAACCACTTACTCCTCATCTAGAGTGGCATTCGCAATGGGTAGACACTATAATCTTCCACATCAGCTGAGTACTATACATGGTAAATTCAAAACGCCGTATATCGCGACGATAATTTCAGGAGTAATAATGGCTATAATGGCTTATTCACTCCCGCTTACTCAAATTGCAGTTGCATCTGGTGTGATTTTCTTGTTGCTCTTTACCCAAGTCAATATTTCAGTTATTACAATTAGAAAAATGTACGGGGATAAGTTAGATTATGGCTTCAAGACACCTTTCTTTCCCGTTATACCTATTATTGGTGTATTTCTTAAACTAGGCTTGGCAATTTATCTGCTAATTACACAACCGATGAGTTGGGTGATAAGTTTATTGTGGATCGGTGTAGGTTTTTTCTTGTACAGAATTTACACTTTTAGGCGGGAGATAGATCACTATGCACCTCTGATTACAAGCGAGGGTGATCTTACTCGGAGAGACTTCCGGATTCTGATCCCTTATACTCCTGAGAACCCAGATAGACTGATAAAGTATGCTATAAGAGTAGCTAAAGAGAATTCCGGCGAAATTAATATCTTGCGTACCATTACAGTTCCACATCAAACACCCCTTTCCGCAGGAGTAGCATTTACAGAATCAGCCAGGCGCGCTTTCGAGCCGTTGGAAAATATGATAGAAAAAGAAAACATCCTAAATCACTATCTAGTGAGGATATCCCATGATGCAACAGAAGCGATATTGGCAACGATTGAGGAACAAAGAATCGATTTGATGATAACAGACTTTGAAACTTATCGAAACAATAAAGCTCTACAAACGCTAGTGACGTGCAATGTTCTGGCCATTCTAACAGGTGGGACCAGCGATGAAGATCTTGTAATGGAGGATCCTCGAAACCTCGAGCTACAACCAGAGGTACAGCTACCTGGATCTCTTGAGAGAGAACACTCACAAACTGCGATATCTTCACCTAGAATCAAAAGAAATTTGGTGGTCTTATACGATGGCGAGAACCACTCCGATATCGTACTCAAAACCGCTAGTTGGTTGGAGCACTCCGGTAAGTTCAAAGTGAGTGTGCTATCAATGGAGAAACGAGACGAAAGGCAGAACCATACCAAAGCTACGAATACCAAGGAAAATATTAACGCTTTTGAGGAGGAACAATTTAATACTACAATTGGAAGAACGCCTGATTTTAAACATGACGAGATAAAGGACCTTTTAACAGATCGAGACCAACATAGACAATATCTGGAACAGATTGGAGTAGAATTTAACGAAATTTATTTATCAAAATCGACAGAAACTAACAGTCAGCAGTTTGCAAAATTGCTACTTTCTGCAATTAATGCCTCTCAACCAGATCTATTGATCACGGGGGCCAACATCGGCAGATACGATGTTTTCAACAATCAGCACTTTATTTCAATGCTGGATAAGATTAACTGCCCAACTATTATTGCAAAAAGCTTTTCAATTCCTGGAGTAAGCAGAATAAGATCACTCATAATGAACATATTTCAAAGACAAACCTAAGTCTGAACCGAGACAAAAGTTTTAGTAGTCGATGAAAGCCGCACTTTTTTTCGATATTACATATGCACTGGCTGACAGGTATTAATTACAATATAATCATGTTATAATCAATGCTCTGTTAATATGTAACATAATTCGGAATATTTCAGCTTAAAAGTGCTACCATATTGCAGTTAACAATTCATTGTACTAAATTCTGAATAGCTTAACTCTTCACAAATACATGTTCTTCTTTCCAGTGTCGCACAAACAAACCAACATTTTTTTCTAATCCAGATTGTGAATGAACCATAAAACAGTTCATGAATTTCACACATATCTTATTGCATTGCTTACACGAGTTTAAATATGATGAAGAGTACCCATACGCTTCACCCACTATGCATTTCGATGAATTTCTAATCTCAGCATACCATTTGAACCACTCAATAGAGAATGGAAATGGCAAGGATTTTCTTTCATTTAAACGTCTGTACCATATTGGGGACAAGTCCTGTAGGGTCAGATCCTTATCATTGAGACAATGAAGTTCTACAACTCCTAAATGTGTCTGATCTACGCGTCTATCCATCATTTTACCTATGCTTAAAGTATAGACACCAAAAGTTAAGAAGATATCTCTGCTAAAGTGAGTTAATTGCCCAACAAGCTTATATGATCATGTGACGCTTTTATACGTATTTGTTATGTTTCCACTCCAAACCTTCATCACAGTTTGGGCAACTCTTGCTAAGCAATTATAGATCATATTTAAAGTTTTCATCCCCTTATTTGATTCTGCAGCATGGACGTATAAGCCAGTCCTACATCAAGGATTCCAATTAACTATGAAAGAGAAGTAAATCTATTTGAATCATATCTATATTTCCTGATTGAGTGATGAGATTCTATTGTTAACACAACAAAACGATTTTGTTACATTGATTTTTGAACAATTATTAAATGGTTTTGAATTCTTTCTTCAAATACAACTTGGAGATAGGATGTTTTAGGAACCCATCATGCCAGGTATTTTTAACGGGCTCCTATATGATTTGGTAACCTTCAAACCGTGATCCGCAATAACAGTCACTGATCTTAATGACGAATTAGTCGGTGGTGAAAGCATTATCTTCTCACCAGGAGATAGTGAATTGATATTTTCTGTAGACTTATCATCGTATATTACCCTAATATGACTCAAAGTCGATTTACCTGTATTTGTAACTGTAACCCTTGCCGTATTAAAGAGATTTTGGCTATCTTTGATTGGATCTACATCAACTGCAAAATTTTTAGTGGTCAGGGAGAATATGGAAATTAGGAGCATAACTGAAATGACAACAATCGCTACACCTATGGAGGCAAAGACGATTGCCTTTTTGTCCAATTTTATTCAACTATGATGTAGAGGAAAAAGCTATTTAGGTTTACCCATAATTCGAGACAGAAAATCAAAGTTTAGAAAAAATGAGAAGTAGTGAGGTAAAGTATCAATTCGACAGATAAGACAATTTGCTTGAACTTTCTAGCAAACTTGTTCAATTAGTGGTTTTAAATGTCTGAGTTGTGACGCTGTGGCCTTTGTATTCCTCTTCAAAATGCATTGATGAATAGATAAATACAATGAAGTGTTAAACATTCTATCGAACATTCTTTAGATAGCGCAAGACAAATCAGAATACGTGGTACGTCTGTATCACACAATATAACTATACCTTGCGTAAGAGATGAATGCGAAGGAATCTTGTCATTCACGGCCAATGAGTCGAGAGTGATTCCAAATTGTATTTTGTGGTTTTGTCCTGCATGCCATGAAAAGAATATAGATGAATTGCTTCTGTTGTCTTAGATCAGTCAACTAAAGTTATAAGTAAATTGCGACGAATCATTTAGCTTCAACAGTAAACCTCAACACTGAATTGAGACTCCGATATATCTATATATCATAATTAAGCTAGTCATGAGGGGATGACGTAATATTCGCTGCTCCAATCTGAGTGGAAAACTATGAGGACCTCGCGACGAACTGACCTAACATGCTGAAATACTTCTTTGTTATAAATCATTAATTCCTGTAGTATCACGTTCATGTTCATATCTTATCACCAAAGAGTGAGTCAACCTGAAACATCAAACACATTTTAATAACCATAACCATGATTATCCGGTATATGCAAATCGTTTATGATTATCCATTGTACAGGCCTCCGTCTGAAGCCAATTCGGTGATATTTCAAGTTACAATAGGATGCTCTTACAACAAGTGCTCATTTTGTAATATGTACAGAACAAAAAAGTACGTTGAACGGCAATTGGATGAATTAAAATCAGAGATAGACCTCGTTTCTGTGGAGCAGCCTTGGACTAGGCGCATATTTTTGGCAGACGGAGACGCTCTCAATCTTCAGACTACTGTTTTATTACAAATATTGGAATACCTATATCTGAAATTCAATTATCTCGAAAGGGTATCATGTTATGCAATGCCTAGAAATATCTTAGAGAAAAAAGATACTGAATTACAAACACTACGAGAGGCTGGGTTGTCTATGCTCTATGTTGGTATTGAGAGTGGCAATGACCTTGTGTTAAGAAAGATTACAAAAGGAGCTTCCCAAAGGCAAATAATCCATAGCTGCAGGAAGGCAAAGGATAACGGCTTTAACTTATCATGCATGATTATTTTAGGAATTGGTGGTAGGACCTATTCTACGCAACACATTATCGATACGGTAAAAACAGTAAACGAAATTTCTCCTGACTATTTAGCAGCACTAACTTTGAATTTGGAGCAAGGCATTTATGATGAATTCATGTTCAAATATTCTAAACAATTTGAACCGTTAAATGATTTAGAATTATTGAAAGAATTACACATTCTAATAAACGGGATCAATTCTAAGTATCCAATAACATTTAGAGCAAATCACGCATCAAATGTCTATTCAATCGGTGGGACACTTCCAGACGATAGGGAAAATCTGTTATCGTTGATTCATGAATTGACACTTAATCCAGGGCGCTTAAGAGACAAAAGATTGAGAAGATTTTAATACTGCGAAATAGACATGTCTGATATTTAGTAAAGTCTGTCACAATTTGTATTCAGACACGTATTTCAGCCAATTACACTAAATCAATCATGCTATCAGCCAAATTACATCAACGTTGACTACAGTTTGCAAAAATCCTGTGCAGTTTGTTTGACCGAAGCTACGAAATGCTATCCATACAGCGACTTTCGGTTTAACAGTCAAAAAATCCTCAACAAAATTATGCATAAATCATATTTTTTGAAAAGTGGGTAGAGAAAAAGAAATTTAGGCGACAAATTATGTTCTATTATATTACCAATGGTGCTTCTCGTCCGGGATTAGGCCAATCTGTTCACGTTCAAAGTATCTTTCGAGTTCCTGAGTCCATTTTTCCTTTGCGGCACCACCACCGAGACCCTTCCTCCTCAACCAAAATGCAATAACACTCAGCAAAAATACTGCGAACAGCATTGTTCCAAAGATGTAGACCATTACATCGTAGAACAGTGGGTCATAAGCAGGTCCAATCTGCTTCATCAAGTTTTCGAATCCGTAACTTACCATTGCCACAATGCCTAGGATAGCGCTCATTATCATATACAGCAAATAAGGTCTTCGATATATACATTTTGGTTTTGCCTTCGACAGTGATTTAGTCCGCGCAGCACGATTTCAATAGTCGTAATCTCCTAATTTCCAAAATCATGAATTTCTAATTGTTTCAAGCTCCATAACATGCTGTATGAATGAGACTTTTAGCTTACAGCAGCCGTACCTTCCTATTAGTTTACTGTCAGTGGACTTGACCGCTTTTAATGATAGAATACTGTTGGATCTTGAATTAAGTAAAATATAAAATAATCAATCAAAATATTGCTAATCTATAATCATATTAAAAAATGTTACAATTCAACGAAAGGATGAAATATAAAAAGGAAGTCTCGGTTACCTTGCCACTTCTCTTTTTTTACTCCTGCCCATGAGGAAGAATGCTGCTGCGACTCCACCAAATATCACCGCAATAATAACTATGAATATCACGGTTTCGTTAACGTTAGCTCCAAGCATAGGTGTCCCTGATCCATAGGCTCCTGCCTGTTTCGCATTATTTATTTTTTCTCGCGCTAGCTTTAATTGTTCTTCAATATTACCCCCAGTTGCGGAGCCATATTGAGCTTTTGCTATCTCGATTGATGGCAGCACAAACACGGAAGTTATTAGTACTGCCGTGACTGCAACGGCCACCAACGTAGGCTTGTTCATAGCAATACGACATGATTCAATTATTTAACTTTTATGCACACAAAAGCAATGTTCGGCATCACTTTAGATTCACAAAAAGTTGTGTTAGATTCTAAAACGATATTGTTCATCAAAATGAATTAAATAGGCTGCTCCTTCTTGTTATTCAATGTACAGTAGTAGTATTGATAATAAGCATTGTCCTCTCTAGGCCTTATTAATGGGTATCAATCATTCCATCAACTTTGCTCGTTTAATATAACCAATGCAATTTTTGCTTGAATTCTAATGAATGAACTGTCATGTACCATCTACAACCATGACAATTAACGTAATTCAATGTCAAGAATTTGGGATGCCTCTTTATGTGTATTGATTCGACGGCAACATATAATCCGGCTTATCTGATAATCAGTAACATTGCTGATCTCTTTTCTCGCTATATTGATTACATTGCTTGATGATCTCTGAAACTCAAGCGTAGAAATCAGGGTACAGGGGCTATGGGATTATCCTGAAGTTACGTCTTTATACGTTCAAATAATTTCTAGGAATACAAGCAGATGTTCGCAGCCATATCGTAATAACTAAGCTAGCATGTCATGGGAAGACAGATAAATTTAAGTAACCTTTAAAAGATAACTCTCGCTCTGAACTAATAATGTCGAGAATGCATTCACATACTCATGGGAAGTCGCATAGTGTTCGTCCAGTTTCTATAAATGTTCCCAGTTGGCTGACGTATGATTACGCTCAGGTATCGTCTCTAATTCTTCAACTATCAAAAGAAGGACTATTACCTAGCGAAATTGGAGTTCGATTACGTGATCAACATGGTATACCGTTGGCAAAACCAATCATAGGCAAATCCGTTACAAAGGTGCTAAACGATAATGGAGTCGTGCGCGAAATGCCTGAAGATTTGGATCAGTTGGTGAAAAAAGCGTTGGGCCTGCAAAAGCATCTGCGATCACATAATACCGATCATAGGAATGTTCGCTCACTCGAATTGATAGAGTCGAAAATACACAGACTCTCAAGGTACTATAAGGAAAAAGGAAAACTTCAAAAAAATTGGAAGTATGCGACTGTTATCGCACAGCTTGAATAATAAAAATTGGTATGGGTAAGAAGAATCTTTATGATCGACTAGCACAATTTAACGAGAGAATAGAATCTGCAGTCGAAAATGAGAATAATATTGCTCTTGTTAGTTCTTTGAATGCAGATGGAATGTGTGCCAGTGGGATTGCTTCTGTGTACATATTTAGGCTTGGTGGCAAATGCTCTGTCCGTACTGTTAGCGAATTAACTCCAGAAACTTTAGCTGAACTTGAATCGTCTGGTTACGATTTATTCCTAATTATGGACTTTGGTAATACTACAGCTAGTAAATTGCGAAATTCGCTTGGGACTAAATGGCTTCTCATAGATCATGAAAGTATCGTAGACGGTGGTGAGGAAAATCCTCTCAAAGATCAAAATGATAGTTTGACAAGTTATGGAGTTGACGCCGAGAGGGAGATTTCATCAGGAGGACTTGTTTATCTCCTTGCTCTAGAAGCTAGCAATAAGAATAAAGATCTCTCCAAACTTGCAGTTGTTTCCGCTTTGGCAGAAAAACAAGATGTCGGTGAAAAAAAATCACTTGTAGGACTTAATTCTGAAATAGCCAAGTCCTCGGTGTCGATAGGGGCTCTTTCAGTCAAGTCGGGTTTGCTGCTAGCTGGAGAAACAATGCCGATTCATGAAGCGATAGCTGGTAATCTGAGCCCTTATATAGATGGCTTGACTTGGAATTATGAAAATTCATATTCACTGGTAAAAAAAACTGGCCTTCAGATGAGAAATTTGAATGGACAGTGGCGTCGACTCACCGATCTAGATCATGAAGAACAGGGAATTTTGGCTGAAGCGATTATAAAGTTCATAGTAACTAACGCTAGCAGCACACTGCCAGTTGCAGATGACCTAACAGGATCTGTATATAGCCTAAGGGAGGATCCACAAACTTCACTTCGAGACGCCAGACAATATGTTGAATTGCTCAATGCATGTGGATCCTCTAATAAGGGTGGAATAGGTGTGGGAATATGCATGGGTGATAGAAACGCCATATTGGAAGAAGGTGAGAGAATATTCTCGGCATACAAGACATCCTTGCAGCAGATAATTTCTAGAATTTTTTCAGAAAAGTGGCGCTTTAACGACTATGGAGAGTGCTTGTTCGTTGTTGGAGAGGGAGCCGTTCATGAAACCATGATTAATCCAGTATGTTCATTTCTGGTTGGGTGTCTAACATTGAACAACAAACTCTTACTGGTAAGAACAATTACTAGAGACAATTCGCGCTACAAGTTCAGCATGATCAGAGGTTTCAGGTCTAAATTTCCACCCATTCTAGGGGATCTTCTGAAAAGCTGCTCTGAATCCATAGGAAGTGTTGTTACCTCGGGGCGACTTAATTCAGCCACATGCGAGATTCCGCTAACGAACCTAGATGAATTTATGGTATCAATTAGATCAAGGATTAGGTATACAAGATTTGAAGGCTAATGTTGAAATTCATGTCCATTTGGAGCTCCGGTTTGAAACAAAATCAGAGTTATCTGCAGTTATGAATTCATTAATTCCAGATAATATTGGCTGTCCTGAAGGATTAGTAGTGACAATGTATGACAAGCATAGTTGTCTGATATTTGATATGATATGTAGGAAAGGAATTTACGTTATTATGAGCACTGTCGACGAAATTCTTAGGCATGTTATAATGGCAAAACAGGTTCTTGTCGATGCTTGATACTAAACTTCTAAAGAATCCAAGCCTATTAAAAGAAATGATCGACAGTAGGAATTTACAATTTCCGTTAGAGGAATTGTTACGACTAGATTCAAAAAGGAGAGATGTTAATGTCAAGGTTGATGAATTTAGGCACAAGAAAAATGTGCTAGCAGATCAGATCTCAACTCGAAGGAAAATAGATGATGATGCCGCTGAACTGAAACTAGTGATAAAGGAGACAAATGACAATCTGAGTAGACTGGAAGAGGAAAAAAACGATCTTGATATGAGATTTAAACGATTAATGATGATGTTGCCAAATTTAGTATCACCTTCAACACCTTTCGGAAAATCTGAGTCTGACAACTTGTTCATGAGATCTAATGGATTAATACGACATCCAAATTTTAAACTCAAAGACCATGTTGATTTAGGTACATCGCTTCACCTAATTGATTTGGAAAGGGCAGCCAAGATTGCAGGTGCCAGATTTTATTTCCTGAAAAATAGTCTTGTCCTGTTGAACCAAGCACTAATACGCATGGCTCTTGATTTCTTGTCAAACAAATCTTATACGCTATTGCAACCACCATATATGATTCGAAAAGATGCTATGGAAGGCGCAGTTATGCTAGGAGATTTCGAACAGGTGATCTACAAGATTGAGGAAGAAGATCTTTTCATGATAGCCACGTCTGAACATGCTTTGGCTTCGATGCATATGAAAGAAATCTTGGAAGGCGATAAGCTTCCGATAAGGTATGGGGCAGTTAGTCCTTGCTTCAGAAAGGAAGCTGGGGCACATGGTAAGGACATGAAAGGAATATTCCGGGTTCATCAATTTGAAAAGGTCGAACAATTCGTTTACACACGTCCAGAAGATTCTGAAAAGCAACATGATATCATGTTATCCCTTACCGAGGAATTCTATGAGGAATTAGGAATTCCCACTCGGACTATGTTACTCTGTTCTGGTGATTTAGGAAAGACTTCCGCAAAAACATTTGACCTTGAAGCGTGGATGCCGGGCCAAAGTGCTTATCGTGAGATAGTCTCCTGTTCCAACTGCACAGATTATCAAGCTAGAGCACTTCAAATTCGATTCCGAGATAAGCCTAATGAAGAAACAAGACTTGTTCACACACTAAATAGCACTTTAATTGCAACAGAACGATGTATGGTTGCAATAATGGAGAATTATCAGACTAGTAGAGGCACGATTGAAATACCTAGCGCCCTCAGAAAATATATGAACGATCGCAAAGAAATTGAGTCGTAAATTCACGACGTCGAGATCTAATAGTCCCGGGTGAATCTAGAACATCGGTTTGATATGCTGTACTCTGACCAAATAAGGAAAATGAAAATAAAAAATTAGGAAGTTGTGGTTATCAGATGACTTGCCAGGGTCGTGTAGCGAAGGTGACACCTAATCCAGCGCCAATTAAAATCACTTGGTAGGCAACATTGCCCCATGGAACAGGCTTCAGTATTACTGGACCTGTTACCTGTACGGTTTGACCCGGACCTAGACCTGGACCTATGTGTTCGATATTCAACTGAGTATGAACATGGTAGGTACCAGGTTCCAATGCCTTTACTGTTATTGAGTATGGAATACTTGCTCCCGCGGGTATATCAAATATGTTTCCTGGAGGATCTCTGGAAATAAACTCCCATCTTGTTCCGGCGTTTGTTGAATCGCTAAATAAGGACAACCATGCCCTTAACGGTCGATTAACTAAGCTTTGAAGTGTTCCAGTGACTGTAAGAGTATCTCCTGTTTTCATAGTTTG
This sequence comes from Nitrososphaerales archaeon, assembly GCA_029237525.1. GTDB lineage: Archaea > Thermoproteota > Nitrososphaeria > Nitrososphaerales > Nitrososphaeraceae > JARBAU01. The sequence continues at coordinate 25,659 of JARBAU010000066.1, forward strand.
AGTCGAAAACGATTCGTCGCCTATCCTTACGAATCTACTTTGTAGTTGGGCTTGAACTCCGTGGGCATGTGCCATAGGGAAGTAAGCAAGTATCGTAGACAACACAGTTGCTGCAACGAGAGACGTCACTATATACGTCTTGCACTTAATCATGCCTTTGTATCTAGCGATACCAGAAGACTCAAAGATATATATTTTGCTGTCCAGCGCTCTAGTTTTGATCCGTAATCTATACCATAGTGCATCATTTGTGGAAATTTTCTATTCTGGATCTAATTAGATAGAATATGTGAAACTGATTTATCCATGTCTTAGGTTTGGAAAATCTGACGTGCGGCATTTTGACACGAACAATTATCTTCTGTCAAGTGTAAAAGTGTGAATCTGTGTATAAGTGAATACGCTTGTGTTTGAATAGATTAGATACCTCTGGTTTTATCTAATACAATGTGAAAAGTATTCTGGACTAATAGAACGGCTGCTCTTAGAATAAAATCTTCTGTAGAATGTGTTACTAATTCGATGATATAATCCGGATTTTAGTTAAAAGAATGCATTTCACCTGGTCAAAAGTGTAATAGCAAAATTTAAAAAGGAATTGTCTGATTACTAGATCAAATGACATTACCGAAGGGATGGGGCACAGGTGGAAGAAGAGGCGAAAGTAGAGACGATATTGAGAAGATGATTGGACGCAGAGTCGAAAATATGACTGGCATATATGTCCTAGGATTTGCGTTGTGTTGGGTAGCGACTGCTGGAGGTGTGTATGTTGGTGTTACTGTATATCCATGGGCATATCCTTTACCTAGCGGCTTGTATGCTTTGTCTGTCTTGACCGTAATTGAGGCTTTAGGATTCTTCTTTATAATGAAGATTACTCGCGAAAAGCTTGGATATTCATATTGAAGTAGAAATTTCATAGCTTGATAGGCACTTCAGCTGCCACTTTTTTTACCAGTAAAATTTTCTTTGAATTTTAATGTAATCCAGATGATTGTTCTCTAAACACAAAAATTAAGTTACATTCGTTATACTCTTGATACTCATAAATTTTATATACTACCTATCAGAGTACGTTACTAATGGTCTGGCTTCGACGCACAACGCACTATCTGTTCATAGTAGTAGTTGCTGTAAACAGTACACTATTGACTATTAACGCTGGAGACTATATCTTCTACACCGACTGGGCATGGACTTCATTCGTGGTATTTTCTATCTCTCAATCGACAATGCTTGTGGTGGGGGCAATATACTATATGCTGTTTACAGGTGTGCCAGGTACGGCTACTTATTATGCAACCATCATGACGATATATACGTGGGTTGCAAAAGGCGCCTGGTTTGCATTAGGCTACCCATACGACTTCGTTACGGTACCTGTCTGGATACCTTCGGCAATGTTATTGGACCTGACTTATTGGGCGACGAGAAGGAATAAACACGCTGCGATCATAATAGGTGGAACATTGGTAGGTCTTTCTCTCCCGATGTTCAACATGATAAACCTTCTGTTGATCAGAGATCCTTTGGAAGTGGCCTTCAAGTATCCACGTCCGACATTACCGCCCTACATGACTCCCATAGAACCTCAGGTAGGTAAGTTTTACAACAGTCCTGTAGCCTTAGGAGCAGGTGCAGGAGCAGTGCTATCCGTTCCAATAGCGGCATTGGGCGCTAAACTAAACACGTGGACATACAGATGGATGGCCGCGTGGAGCAAATGGGACTAGGTCTCCTAATTTTCTTTTTTGTAATTGTATATTTTTGTATAAGTCTGACGAATAACAATTAAGCCCAATTTCAGGTATTTGAAGTGTATTAGCTGAAGTACAATTTAAACAGCGAAGTAAACTTGTTCAGTAATTTCTAAATGTTAAAGTCGACTGCGAAGACGAACTAGATCCTTTAATACAGGATTAAATTTGGGTTTGGATCTCCTACGATAGCAAGATTTCCAGAACACCTCAATTCACTTGTGAACCTTATATGCTGAAGGTTCAGAAATTGAGATAAATGATCATCGGCTAATGATCTATTCTAAGAGACTCAAGCAGTTTGCTTATATCTGCAGAAGGCAATTTGTTGACGTCCATTATCGACTGTTTTGCCGGAGGATTGTTTATGTAACTCGGGATCTTTGAATCAATTCTTTCATTGTACGATGGAACAAGTTCGTTTTGATAGAATATCCCAATCGGGATCTTGTCATCCCACTCGTCAGACTTTTGAATAGCCTGCATCATTTTAGGATAAGTCTCTTCCTTATTGACATATCCATTGTACCCTGTGTCCTCAAGCTTGTATATTCTAGGTTTCTGTTTATGTGTGATCTCATCGAAATTGTCCATTCCTTGATACCATTCACGGGTATTGATATCGTTGTATGTAGGGCATGGTTGGAGGACGTCCAAATAAGCAAGTCCGACATGTTGTACAGCTTTCTTAATCAGCTCTTTGAGATGTTTCACGTCATAAGAATAGCCACGGGCAATAAAAGTAAATCCGGACACCATAGCAAGTGCTATGGGGTTAACCGAATTATTCACATTTGGTTTCGGCAGTGACTTAGTTTTCATACCTAACTTTAGCGTAGGTGCCGCTTGTCCCTTTGTCAACCCATAAACCCCATTATTAAAGACAATATAAGCTAGGTCTATGTTTCTTCTTCCTGCGCTTACAAAATGACCCGCTCCAATGCCCAGGCCATCTCCATCGCCACCTACAGCAATAACTTCTAGATCCGGATTAGCTAGCTTTGCACCTTGAGCGAATGGCAATACTCTTCCATGTAAGGTGTGTATACCATTTGTATTGATGAAATGGGGCGTCTTACCCGAACAACCTATTCCAGAAAATATAGCGGATTTATAAGCAGGGATTTGAAGATCTGCAAGTGCCATTTGAATAGCATTAAGTATTCCAAAATCACCACATCCAGGACACCAATCGTTGTGAACAGTTGTTTTGTAATCAGCAAATTTAAGTGCCATACTCTAAGACCTGTCTCCTTGGGGCATTCCCAGTAATAATATGCTTTATCGCATTATAAATCTCACTAGACGACATGGGCCGACCGTTAAACTTTACTACTGAATAATCGATCTTACGCTTCATATATTGCTGTATTAGCGACGCAAGCTGTGAAGAATAATTCATTTCAATATCAACCAGAATTTTGGAACCGTGTATCATAGTCTCCAAAAGGTCTGATGGAAATGGATGCAACAGACGAAGTTGGATAAATCTCACCTTATCGCCCTCTTTGTTAAGCCTTTCCACTGCGTCCACAATGGATCCCTTAGTAGATCCCCAACTTAGAATAGATAATGTGTTTTGATCTTCCAGGCTGCCGTACACAATTGCCTTATCTTCGTTGGGTATTTCTTCCAACGCGACCTTCAGCTTGCTCATACGTTTGTTCATCATATTAACACGATTATAAGGATCTTCGGTAATATGACCTTCTTCTGTGTGCTCGTCCCCTGTATTCCAAAATATCCCATTTTGTGTTCCAAGAACTGCACGAGGAGAAATAGGGTTTTTGTCTATCTTAAACCTCAAATATTTCTCATCTCCTCCCTGCCTAGATATAGGAAGCTTGTCTACAATTTGGCCTCGATCTATTTTTATTCTGTGCTGGTCAAAATTTTGGCATGTCGTAACACTATTTGCAATCGCCTTATCCAAAAGGTGGATTACCGGCATTTGGTACTTTTCTGCAAAATTAAATGCCTTTATTGTATCGTAGAAACTCTCTTGTATATCACCGGAGGAAAATACGATTCTCGGAAACTCTCCGTGGCCAGCATGAATGGCAAATAACAGATCTCCTTGTTCATGTCGTGTAGGGAGCCCGGTTGCTGGACCTGCTCTTTGATATAAAGAAATTACCAGAGGTACTTCATTGATGCCTGCCCAACCTAATGCTTCAACCATCAATGAGAACCCTGGACCAGAAGTAGCTGTTGCCGATCGAGCACCAGTCAAGGCTCCTCCTATCGCCATGGTTATTGCTGCGATTTCATCTTCGGTTTGTACCACCAAGATAGAACCTTCCTCACCATTCGTCTGTTCTAAAATCTGATTAGACTCTAGAAATTCACTGTCATCGCTTGCAGGAGTTATTGGATAGTAGGTTTGGAATCTGCATCCTGCCACTAGCTTTCCCAGTGCAGAAGATTGATTTCCTTGCACTAGAATGGTGTTCTCCATTGGTTGCTTGCATTTCAACATGAGTCTAAATGGCTCGGAGCCAAATTGCTGCTTCACATGTTCGAATACAAAGTTGGCAGCTAAAACATTGTTTTCAGCAATTTTTGGTTTGGCTCGAAATACATATCTAATGCAGTCCGACAGTATACGTTGATCAAAATTGAGGACTGCCATTGACGCAGAAAGTGCCATCACATTAACCGTTCTTGTTACCTTGCTTAGTGCATGATCTCCAATTTGTTCTGCGAATTGTTTGAGCAGACTAAAGTATGGGATACCATAAATTTTAATATTCTTCTCTTTGGCATATTCGAGCATACCTCTAACTGATAGTGGCCTTTCAGAAGTTTCGAGCATAGTCGAAATTCTCCCAACCGCGTATTCATCAATAGTAGGCACTTCGTGAAGGCTTGTTTCGACTAAATCTGAATCATAAATAATTGCTCCTCCCTTTTTAACCTCTTGAGTATGAACAAACACAGTCTCGGCATCAAAAGAAACCAAGAAGTCAATGAGATCTACATGTGAGTGAATAGGTTCGTCAGAAACTCTTACTGTGAAATAACTGTGTTCGCCTTTGATATTAGAATAGTATTCCCTGTTGCCATAAACATGAAGTCCTGCTTGTGCACAAGCTCTAGCGTATATATTCGCGGCAGAATCAACGCCACTACCTTGCGCTCCACCAATAACCCAAGTTAACGAGTTGTCTTCATATTCAAATTGAGTCATCACTTTAAATTTGATTTTTTCCTGCTTTTAATGGTTTAGTATTGTACCGCCAGATTCATCCGCCACCTGTAACAGCATCGTACAAGCAGCATTCGCAGCTATCGAGTTCACCACAATAGGGACATGCGCACATACAAGCTTCCATCGAGTTTCCACAGTATTCACATAATGTTCCATCGGCACTAGATCCTCCCTCTGTCATTTGGATTTGCTCCTTCTATCATGTGCAGTTACTGTTAATATACATTTCAAGGATGACGTAAGGCTACGTTATGTCGACTCATTGAATTGATCTTATAACTTAATATTCTAGTCAATTTGCTCTGGTTTGAAAGACTAATCTCTATATAAGTGTCTTAAGAATTCTTTCACATGGTAATATCTGTTGCTCAGCAAGAATCGAGGGCATCTAGATCCTTAGAAATTAGAAAGTTAACGATCGACCGTGGAACAACCCTTCTTAAAAGAGGTTTTGCTCGTATGCAAAAACACGGCGTAATTATGGATATAACTAATGTTGAACAGGCTCGGATAGCGGAAGAGGCTGGTGCTGTAGCAGTTATGGTTCTAGACAAGCTACCGTACGACATACGAAAAATGGGTGGTGTCGCGAGAACTGCTAGTGTAAATGTGATCCGTGAGATAATCGATAATACTACTATCCCAATTATGGCAAAATGTAGAATTGGCCATGTCTCTGAAGCTCAGCTTCTCCAAGGCATTGGTGTAGATATGATAGATGAAAGTGAAGTGCTTACGCCAGCAGATGAACAACGACATATATGGAAATGGGACTTCACTACGCCATTCGTTAACGGTGCAAAGAATCTAGGTGAAGCACTACGTAGGATCGAGGAGGGTTGCGCTATGATTAGAACCAAAGGTGAACCAGGTACTGGCAATGTTTCAGAAGCTGTTTCACACATAAAATTGGTGAATTACGAAATTCGTAAACTTCATGCCTTGTGTGGTGACAAGCAAGAATTGATAAGAGTAGCAAGAGAAATGAGGGCATCATTCTCTCTGGTCGAGGAAGTTTCTCGTCTTGGTAAGTTGCCAGTCGTTAATTTCGCTGCTGGTGGTATATCAACTCCTGCAGATGCCGCTTTTCTCATGAATTTAGGATGCGATGGTGTGTTTGTCGGATCCGGTGTCTTTAAAGCCAACGACGCCTCCCAAAGGGCAAGAGCTATAGTGCTTGCAACATCGCACTTTAATAGTCCTGAAATAGTTGCCGAAGCACAAAATATGATTGACGAAAACAAGTCGATGCTCGGGCTAGATACAAAAAATCTCGAGTTAAGAATGCAAGAAAGAGGACCGATTTGAGGAATTCGGTTAATATCGGGGTTTTGGGACTTCAGGGAGATATCGAAGAAAATATCATCTGCACCAAGTCAGCAATGAAGAAAGCTAGATTAAATGGAGAGATAAAGGCAGTTCGTTATTCTGAAGACATTGAAAAGCTAGATGCAATGATAATTCCAGGAGGCGAGAGTACTGTAATGAGCTCACTTATTTCTGCGAAAGTCTTTCAATCTATCAAGACAAGAATTTCTGAAGGTATGCCAGTTCTGGGTGTATGCGCAGGAATGATTTTGCTTTCTAAAGGGGCTTATGATAGAGTCGTAGGTGAGAGAAAACAAAATTTATTGTCAGCTTTGGATATTACCGTTGAAAGGAATGCCTTTGGTAGACAAAACGATTCGTTCGAAACCTATTTGAATATACCTCTAATTGGTAAAAGTAAAATTAGGGCTATTTTTATAAGAGCTCCAGTAGTAAAGGAAATAGGTAAAGAAGTTGAAGTAGTAGCTAAGTTTGAGGACAAGATTGTTGCTGTAAAGCAGAATAACATTATTGGTACCTCCTTTCATCCTGAGCTAGGTGATGACAAATTATTTTTGTTGTTTGTAAAGAGAGCATTTAAGATTTAATCCTTATGTGAGGATATGTGAAAATCAATTCAAATATGCGGGGGGTGGGATTCGAACCCACGAACCGCTAAAGGACGGGATAACCCATTGTAAGATCTTAAGTCCCGCGTCTCCAATTATTGGATAATATTTGGCCGGGCTCTACAACCCCCGCATCGTATCTCAAATAACTAAGAACACGTAATTAAAACCTTGAGTTGACTATTGTCATTGATAATCTGATGTTATCTATCTATTCCGCAGAATCTTGTAGTGCTATCACAAGATAACATCTACAGGGTAAAACGTGATTCTTCCATCTGAAATTTTACAAATGAAAATCGTACATTCTAATTTACGATGCTACTTGATATAGCCTTTCGGTTGTAATTGGACAAGTAATCCAAGCAGAGGATAACAACCTTAATGAAGCCCCGATGTCATGTAGAATTCTTAATGCCTTGGTAGCTCAGCCTGGTAGAGCGTTGCCTTGGTAAGGCAAAGGTCCCGGGTCCAAATCCCGGCCAAGGCTTTCATGTTCGATTGCGTAGTTTTTACAATTGGATAGGCAATGTTTCATTTTTCATTAGATATAGGATTGGCACTGATCTTAAAAATATATGGTCGACAACCATTTTATTGAATGAACTCTCGAGTAATTTTCGTATAGGTCTGAATGGCTATTATCTTTTTTCATTGCCTTTCGCAACTTTGTCTTGTAATCAAGATCACGTAGAATATTTGTGTATTAGTATTGGGTAATCATTCGAACCTCTTTTCGCTTAAACCTGCAGATATCTTTGTTAACGTTATCACAATTCGGAATATCATTCCTGCTATTGCATGAATATCTCTTGGTATTAAGACGAAAAATACTCAACTCTTACACAGATCATATGTTACTAGCAAAGATACATTAATAAAAAAAACAAATGGTTGTAACATCAATCCTTGAAGTGACCACAGATATCAAATATTACCTTGTAGGACAGCTTTGTATAAAATTAACGAATTTTTTTCTGTAGGTATTAAATACAGAACTCGCAAGAATAATAGAGAAACCTTCTCGCCAAACCAAGCTACAAGCTATGGATAGGTGTGATAGAACGAACAATAAAAACGACTCAAAGTTTTTGTTAAGATTTCTATATCAAATTTTTTAGATATTAAGATTCTACGTAAAACTTCAGACTATTCTAGAACGGTATTGAATCCCAGATAGAATAATAATTGCAGTGTATGTAACGTATCAGCAAGTTCCAGAACACTATAGAATAGGAATTAGTTGGATATGAGGTTTAGTTCAAACCAATTCAAAACTATGTGTTTAAGTCGTATTAGAATAATCAAAGGAAGTTATTGCTAATTGAGTTGATAGACATTCACTGTGTAATTTGACTTGGATAGCAAGATACATTCCTAGTGCATACTGGCTTCTATTACGGAGCATCTCGTTTATTACTATGGTTACATTACGTACTTACATTATCTACATCTTTCAGAGACTCTATTATTCTTGCATTGACTTCGTCCATATCCAGATTATTTTTTAAATATCCTACGAAATTGCTCGGAGTGATTATACCTACAGGCTTGTTTGACTCATTGTCCTGTACTACTAACAAATGTCTGACATTATTTTGTAACATTATATCAGCTGCGACATCTATTTGTGAATCGGCTTCAATAGTTACTATAGCAGATGACATAATGTGCTGAACAGGAGTGAGCTTACTACTAGCATCATGTACGCAGATTCTCCAAACTAAATCCCGTTCGGTTACTATTCCGATTGCGCTCCCATTTTCATCAGTTACAATTAACGAGCTAATTCTTTTGTCACTCATCTTTTTTGCAGCTTCCTGAGCACTGGAAGATGACTTTATGGTCTCTAACTTTTGAGTCATCAGATCTGCGATCGAAGGTGTCGCCATTCTTCAGATTCAGTGAAGTTGTATCTATATAAATATTCGCTATTGGCCACATTAAATTGAATTCAATTTGAGCATATTGTTACGTTCAATCAATTCTTCTTTATTCTAGTAATATATCTAAACTTCCAAAATATTGGTGTATGACTGTTCTGGAGGCTTTTTCCGACTTAGGCAATTAATGGCAAAACCACTATCGAAGAAGCAATAAATCTGATTGAAAATTTGATTAAATGATGTTGATACTTCAATATTTGAAACATTTCCATATCAAGTCTAAAAAACTGGAACGATATGTATTCCGATAATAGCTATTCTTATATCTAACCATGCGGAAACATTATAAATTGGTAATCGAGGCATACTGCGTGAAATGTAAATCTAAAAGAAACATGAAAGATGACAAGCAAATAACGATGAAAAATGGTCGGCAAGCCATTACGGGGATATGTACTACATGTGGTACAAAAATGTTCAAAATAGGAGGCGGAAGCGCCAAAGTTGCCGCGAAAGTAAAGCCCGCTAGCAAAAAGTCGGTGAGAAAGACCACTAAAACGAAAGCAAAGACCAAGAGGAAATAGAAATGTTACATTTTTGCTTTAGATCGAACTTGGCTCGATCATTCTAACCTATTTTTAAATCTTTACGAATTATACATTATTGACTATAGAGTTTAATTAAATTGTCTTTTTCAAGCTTAAACAAATGACTTTTGAGACTCAAGATTAATTGGGCAGTTAATTCAAACTTGTTATTTTTTGGGCAAGCAATCAACATACATCATAACACTACACCAATAATTAAAATCTAAGATGATTGTCACTTAAGTCAGATCAAGCTCTCTAGCGACTATATCTGTTCACAATAGTACTGATCAATTTCAAGGAGGATAAAATCTAATTGGACTGCCCTAACGGGATTTACAAAACGTACAGAATAACGATTTACTTTGAATCCGACCAAGGACCATTACAACTTGACCAGGCAATTTCTAGTATGATGGAAACAAATAATTCTATTATGGCAAATCGAATTCTAAATATCGAAGCTGAACAACAAGTACTTTTGGACGATGGGACATATGTTAACACCGAGTGTGAATTGAGCCGAATTGAAAACAAGACTCGAACCAGCGAGATACGACTTTTCCAAAGGGAATGCTCGACCAATAATCAACATAGCCCTAATGTCATTTCTCGAACTCGAAGTCTGACGCATGGGTCTGAACCAAACGTCCTTCTCGCACCGGATAAACTGTTTGAACCCGTACCAGAATCAAAATATTCGTCGTCTTTATCGAACCAATTGAGACAGATTGTAAAAGACAATATAAAACAGACTTCGATGCTGGAATATCTCGGATAGTCCATCTCAATTATGAGTTTCGGATGATCGGAATCAGTTCCTAATACCTACGCCTCTTAACCTCTCACCTATTGAATTGTATTGCTAAACAAAAAGATTTGCCCATGACAACAAGTTCTATCAACTGAGTTAGCAGATAAAAAGGACTTCTATTTTCTATTAGATCTGACACATGCATTAGATAGGAATGTGACCGAGGCAATCGAAAATATAGAATAACATATGACTACAATTCATCAAAGTTTTTCAGATGAATATGTATATATGAGTTCTTGTATGGCAGAATCCCAATGTTGGCCCAAGGTAACAGAGATATAGGTATTGATCTAATGAATTCTATGCCAAGTCATGGAGATTATGACGAAAGTACAAACTGTTGGTACTGCTCATATTGGATGACTAAAGAAGAATGGTTAGATATTCATGATTATTCTCCCAGTGAAGTTGCATCAAGATATCAAGATCCCGAATGATTGTAATTTTTATCACTGTTTGTCTCCAGTATTAGGAACTGACACTATGCTATAGCTGATACCTCACGGATATAACACAATAGCAGAGCAAAAGTGAAAGCTTTGGGACCGCATTATTATTGGACGGTGGCTTAAGTCTGGGAAAGCCCATAGGAATGATGCACCCTACACTCATAGATTTCTATAATAGATAGATCTATTCATGGCTCTGTATGTACTATAACCCTAGACGCTCCAGTCTGCTTAATGATAAAATCTTGCACCGTCGTAGCAATTTTATGTGCATCTTCAATCGTAGTCACGACATTATCGTGAAATGTTTCAATCCTTACTGTCAAAGTTATGTGGATATCATGATTCATATCTATGACGCCTATATCTTTACAATCAATAACTCCGGAAACTGAAATAGCTGTTCTACGGATATTTTCTAAATACATTGTATTCGCTTGCTTCTCCACCCCCATTGTCGTATCTTTCACGATTTCGGATTCTATGTGTGTAGTAATATTCCGTATCTCAGGGACTTCATATTTAATTCGCCTCTCGAACTCGTCCACTATTTTATGTGCAGCCTTCAGTTCCAATGTGTTGTTCATTTGTACGTCCAGGTAAAGGTGTAGTAGAATTTGCTTATTCCTGTTGGTAGTTGTATTCACATCACGAAGGTTGTCCTTAGCTGACCCACAATGATTGTCATAATCTGAGTCAAGAATTCTCGAAAAGTAAATGGAGTGAATATTGGTAATACCCTCAGTTTCAGCTGCGATTAACCTTATCCTATCGCTAATCGTCTCATTGCGAGATTCAATCGCATCAACATGAACTAGAACATCTGAATTAGGAAACGATTCTCTGATCTTGTTTTCTACCTGGGTTGCTACCCTGTGTGCAGTTTGATGAGTACAAGTTCTGGGGACTTCAATATGCATGTCAACAAAGTCCTTTGTCCCTATTCGTCTGACACGAATATCATGCGCACTATTTACTCCTTCTAATCCAGATATTGACTCTACTATACGCTGATACACACCTTTGGGAGCTTTGTCTAGTAATATGTCCAGCGTTCTTCTTCCCAACCCTAATGAGGTATATATTATCATTCCAGCTACAGTAAGCGCAACATAGGCATCAATATTTTCTATCGGATATATTGATTCTAGAATCAGGCCGATGATAACAATCCCTGAAGAGAACATATCTGCTTTGAAATGGATCGCGTCAGCTTCTAAAGCCTGACTGCCGAATTTTCTTGCGGTTCTGCTTAATGTCCGATATCTGATATAATCCACACACAAGGATATGATCATGATTCCAAATGAGAATATTGTTATCTCAGGTTCCACTGTTTTAAAGAAAATCCGTTCAAAAGCCTCATAGCACACCCACGTCGCTGTAGCAAATAGAAGACCAATCTGGACAAAACTTGAAATACTTTCAAATTTCGCATATCCGTAGGTGTACTTTATGTCGGGAGGCCTAGCAACCATACTGATGGCATATAATGTCATTATAGCTGCGACTATGTCAAGTCCGGAGTGCATTGCCTCGGTTAAAATGCTAAGACTGTTTGTAGAAATGCCTACTAGAAATTTCAAAACAGTCAATCCTATAGAGAATAAAATCGAAATTAGCGCTACCTTGAATTTGATGTGAGATATATCGCGTTCAGTACCTGAGACGTCTAATTTCTCAAGGTTGTCCTCGTGACTCTCCTGATACTTGTCGCCATTAACCACAATTAGAGTAA
>JARBAU010000067.1 GCA_029237525.1 Nitrososphaerales archaeon
CTGAGTAATTGCGTATAGATATTTAAACTGACCAGAATTTCTAATTCGGATATCTATACTTAAATTGCAGATAAGCCAATCAGAGAATTAATGATAAAGTCTGAGCTTATTAGAATTCTTGATGCCGTCGCAGACTTGTCGCAAAAAGATGTTAAAAAGGAAGTGCTTGAGACTGAGATAGTTTCACAGAGTAAACTTTCAGGTATAGAGGTAAGGAATCACTTGAATGAATTAGAGTGGTTGCATCTAGTTAAAGAATCAGCACTTCCTAGACCAAGTCATGAAGAGTTTAGATTATGGAATATAACTGAGAAAGGATTACAGGAACTAATTCGTCAAAACTCCAAGTAACCATGAGTCAATCCACTACACATTTCTAAAAAAACTGATGGTTTACTGTACAAATATAGGATCTGAAAGTGAATTTTGAATATTTTTGGAGTATTGATTGAGGTTTAGATCACTACTAGTTAGTTTTGGAAATCTTATAGTTGAGTTGTTTATTCATGTCTATGCTTGCATCGGCCTATAATTCTATTAGCCATTCAAAAGTCTAAGGGTTACCGTATCTTTGATGATACAGGATATTATTAATAGATAAACGATTCTTTTTCATCCCAGTCAATTTTCTTGACGGATATCCGAAACCTATGATAACAGCAATATCTAGTTCCTCAGGAATATTAAAATCTGTTCGTATTTTTTTCTCTTTGACTCCAGTAAACAAGCCCGATCCTACACCTTCGCTCCATGCAACTAGTTGCATATTTTGGAGGGCCCTTCCAGCATCAAGCATCTTAAAGCCATAGGCTGAGTTTGTGAGAATCATTATAGCAAAGTTTGCTCCAGATATCCAGCCTCCGCTAGTACTATCTTCAGATAACAACTGAAGCATATCTTTACTCTCTATTAATACAAATCTTAAGTGCTGCGAATTAAGGCCAGTACCAACCTGTCTGGCAGCTTCTAAAATCTTTCGTCGAATCTCATTTGAAACATCATGGCCACTAAATTGTCTGATATCAAGTTTGCTCACAACGGTTTCATAGGTTCCTAGTTTCACGCTCATTAAATTAATCTGTACATATGAGGGCTTTAAGATTTTTGGACTGGGCAAGATCGCCTCCCTTATGGTAAAGGGGTTTCAACTAATTTAGCAGAGACATTGTCTAAATGACTAAATCATAATAAATCATTGGAAAGCAGTGGTTTGTCGAGTAATGATGATCTAGTTTAATGGTTAGTTCGGGGTCTGGTGGGATTAGTTTCGATATCGGTCGAAATAGTAGGTTCTTGACAATAGGAGCCTGGCCATAAGCTTTAAAGTTTCTCTTTGAGCACAAGTGTATTAAAATTTAGTAATATTACTTCTAGATGAAGTACTGTTGACCATTCTATATGTCGCAGCCTGAAGCCAAATCTTTGTCGATTTACAATAATAGGATAAGAGAATTTCACAGAAGATGCCTAATCCTAATTGGCATAACACAAGGTGGAAAGTTATTGAAAATTATCATGCTTCGATTTTGCAATGTTTTTACTGGCAATTAAATTATATCTTATAACACATAACAAAATTTCAATCAGCAATTAGGCTCTTACTTTCACAAGTTTTACATGCCCTCTAGTACAATTCTGAGAGCTACCTAAGTGTGAACGTACTATCTCTTTTGCTTTTAATTCAGATACTTTTTCAGTGGAAATATAACCGCATTTTTTGCAAGTTATGATATACGACCACTTGACCAACTTCGATAAATCATATAGACTCAAGCGACTAGCTATTTTTTATCGTTTCCTATTTGTGTTAGTCAACAACAACAATAATAAATGCACGAGCGCGTTCTGGCTCTATCACTTCTGCTGAAAGAAAAGACTTTTAATGCGATCTGTTTTTCACCGCCAGAGGATATTCTTTCATACATAATTCTTGAGGAAAAAGAGTCATCTTCTATACTGAACGCTATATCAGAATGGTACGAGGCCCTTTAGCAAAATAGCGATTTGAAGTCCGACACAATAAAAATATAGAATATTATCCATAGCCCATATATCTTCATACGTGATTCGTCACTCACAAAGTCTGTATTTTCTATACTGAGTAATTGAGCCTCCCGAGTTTCACTCGAGATTAGGTGAATAATATCGAGTTTGTCTTTGTGGTGAGTTGTTTCTGATGTCCTATAGAAATATTGAAATAAATTGTCTCCTCGTAGCATGAGGAGAAGTAAGATATGACAAAGTACTAATACTTGTTCTCAATCACTGTACATGTATTACCCCTTTCATTGTTGTAGGATGGTATATGCAGTGATATTCAAATGTACCAGTCATACCGGGTTTAAAGGCCAAATGGTTAGAACTTCCAGATGGTATATCTCCGCTTGTCGCAAGTTGGTGTCCATTAGGATCGTCTACTACTAATTGATGTGTAGCATCTGTTGGATTATTGAGTTGTATGGTCTTACTATTACCCACCATGAAATTCATAGTTGGATTGATTACTCCGTTGGTAGTGTCTATCCATCTGTAACCCGAAGGTAGTTCCTTGGCTGATAATTGAATTGCGCCTGGGATTGATTGCTGTTGTTGTTGAGTTTGTGATGATACTGAGTTTGTTGAATCTTTATTCTCTCCAACACTTCTATACTCATTTTTTTCATGTTCCTTAGCATTTACTATTTGCGTATGGTATCCATTATACAAACTCGATACCAGACCAAACAGTAGTATCCCTGATAGTACTGAAAGCAGTACTATTGTTTGAAGATTTGACGATGAACTCTTCATGGTGCTGTAATAAATCTGATGCTATTTAGTCTGGACGTGCACATGAAAGATCAAAAGCTATCTTAAGTACTACAATGTACTACACTATATATTGTTGGTGGACGTCCTGAATATTAGTAATACGTAATGTCAATATCGCATATTGGCGAGATTGGTAAAAAAGGAATTCAATGGTCCGTTAGACATTAAAATTGGGACAAAAAGCATACGTATTTGTATGTGTGGTTTGAGTGCAAACCAACCATACTGCGATAATTCACATAAGAAAACAGTCGATGAAGAAGACAATAAAATATATGCATATGAAAAAGAAGGTGAAAGAATTGAAGTTAAGAATTGGGAAGTAATGATTTAGGTCATGTCATTTTGTCACATTGTTGTAAGATGTAAGGAGGAGGAGTTATAATATCAATGTATAATAAAGAATCATGTAGGGCATGCGGAACTTATCTAACCTCAGTTTCATTATGTGAGGTTTGTGGAGAGCAAATTTCATGGGTATGTAGAAACTGCGATAAAATGTATGATGTAACTCATATGCACAAAGTAATATTATATAGAGTACACTTCGATGCGGAAAACATTTGCCTAGCATATGGATCTGGCATAAAACTTATGAATATGAAGAAGAAGGGGACGACAGTATTGAAATTAAGGATTAGGAACTGAATTAGGACATGCCATACTTTTGTGAGCGATTGGCGTCCTGTATGCCTCAGAAAATAGATCATGTGGATTTTGCTCAAGTTAGCATTGTATATAGGACTACCCCCATATACATAGCTCCAGTTATTTAATTCTGAAATTACGGGTGGATTTCAATGCCTGAAAAATATAGTAGTTTTAGAGCTAGGAGTAGCATCTACTTGAGAGCTAAAGTAATTGTCATTATTGGTATTGTACTTATGATATCTGTTTTTTATGGGCTATTTTTTTATTTTCAGGATGTTACAGAAACAGATCTGAAAAATAATCTATTCGCTCAACAAAGAGATCGTCAAATTATGGCAACAAAAGTTCTTTCTAAACATGTTGCATCGGATCTAGGTTTAGTAGAAGCTAGACTTGAGGGATTGTCAAATTCAATATATCTCCAGCAAGGAGATTTAGCTGCTGATAAAACGAAAACACTAGTTCACGCCAACTTTGTAAACCTAGATGATATCGTAGACCATTTTTTTGTTATAAATGAAAATAACACGATGATGGTAGACATTTCTACAAAAGGTACAAGAATACTTGTAGGTACAGATATTTTACATAGAAACCATGTAGTACAAGTAGAAAAGACCCTAAAGCCAGTTTTTTCTAATGGTTACCTAGGACTAGATGGTAAAACTAGAATTGATATAACCTATCCAATTATAAATGGACAGACAGGTAAATATTTAGGACTAGTAGGAGCAACTATTCCCATTGTACAATTCCTCTCCAATTATGAAAATATTTACAATATAGAGTCGCGGTTCCTGGTAGCCTACGATAAAAGTGAGAACTATATTGTAACTCCAAGAACATATCTGTTAGGAAAGAATTTTTTTGCAACAGATGTTCAAGAATTCTTTCATCATAACCAGATACAAAATAATCTGTACAATCAAGTTTTCTCCGGTAAGCCGGGATACGCTGTTTATGACTTTGGAAGTGGTGAGAGATTGAATACTGGCTATCCAATATTTTTGTCTGGAACACCAACGTACTTTGTTTTTGTAATTACACCCACTGCAACAATTTATTCGCAGGTCGACAAGGTTCTTTTTTCACAAAGAATAGAGACATTTTCGTTACTTGTAGGAGCTACCGTTGCAATTGTGGTATTAATTGTTTTCCTTATCAAATGGAGTAGTTTAAGTGAGGAAGTAAAGAGAAGAGGAGAGGAATTAGAAGAAGCAAACAGGGAGCTAGAAATTGCAAATAAACAATTGTCATTATCAAATGAGCAGCTAAAGACGCGTGAGAAGGCCCAGCAAGAGTTTATCAATATAGCAGCGCACGAATTACGTACTCCAATACAACCAATAATCGGGTTATCAGAGATTCTACGTTCAAAAAATACAGATGGACAGCCTCAGCATCCTCAACAGGAGACTATCTTGGATGTGATAATCAGAAATGCAAAAAGACTTCAGAGACTATCCCAACTCATATTAGATATAACTCGAATTGAAAGCGGATTGTTAACACTCAACAAAGAGAAACTTAATCTACAAAGAATAATAATTAATACTATTGATGACTACAGAAATCACATTAGAAGTTCAACTGAGAATGTAAAGATAGTGTATGGGATTAACAAAGAGGAAGAGACAACACAAGGTGGGGGAGGTGGAGCTTGTCAACAACAACAACAAGAACAACTAATGCATAAACATGTAATAAATCAAGATAACATTCCATCAATCCTTGTCGAAGCAGATAAAGTGAGGATAACACAAGTAATCGATAACTTAGTTAGTAATGCCTTGAAATTTACTAAGGAAGGGACAATATCTTTATCAGTAGACACTAACGATCATGGGCAGGCTATTGTCACTGTAACGGATACAGGTCAAGGTATAGATCCAAATATATTGCCCAAACTGTTTACGAAATTTGTTACAAAGTCTGAATTCGGAGGTACTGGCTTGGGATTATTTATTTCCAGGAATATTATTGAAGCACATGGAGGCAAAATATGGGCAGAGAATAATGCTAACGGAATTGGAGCTAGTTTCTACTTTAGTCTGCCATTACTTGATACTGCAAATTATTAATTGCTATAACCACATGTGTAATGTAGCCGATAATCAACACAATTAGTGCTGTGCACTACTTTACTACTTTTAATTCATAACTTCTCCAAAATCTAATGCGATCGATCGTCACAAAAACCATTCAGTTTGAATGCACAATTCGGTTTACTGATATACTATTGTCAGTATTAGTATTGAAATCCAATATACTAATTTGACCTAATAGTAAAGTAATGCATGATCACAATAAATATGTCCTAGAAATGTTCTATTTCCTACAAATTTCATCGAAGACTTGAATAACTCAATGTTCACAGTATTCAATGTTATGATATATCTTGAATATAATATTTAATTAAAAGCTGCATTGTACTATGATGATAATTTCTCAATGGCAGAGCAACAACAACATTCGAAAACGGGCAAACTACCAAACGATTCCAGAGCTGAGATGACAATTATGATGCTGCCTTCAGATGCTAATCCAAAAGGCAATGTCTTTGGAGGTGTTATATTAAAGCACGTGGATCTTATTGCGGGTTTATGCGCCAAAAGACATGCTGGTCGTGCCAATATCGTCACAGCAAGTATGGATAGAATGACTTTCTTAAGGCCAGTATTCATTGGTAATGCACTAATCCTTTCTGCAAGACTAAATTATGTAAGAAAGTCTTCCATGGAAATTGAGGTTACTGTGGAAGCTGAAGATCTAGACGATGGTATGAGAATCAGCGCAGGAACAGCATTTGTTACCATGGTTGCTCTTGATAAATATGGAAAGCCTACAGAAGTTCCAGCACTGACATTGGAAAATGATGATGATAAAATGCGATTTCAACAAGGCGAAGCAAGAATGATTTCTCGTCTGAAGGAAGCTGGCAGAATCTGACTGATGGTTTAGATGGCAAAGTTCCTACTTCACATTCGGTTCTAATATCAAGAATATCCAATGGATATGCTTCGTGTTAGCTCTTTTATGCCTGCACGTAACAGATCGTCGAAAAATTGTTAAGTGACGCTTACCATTACTATACAACCCTGAGTCTGGAGCCTGATTGAATGGTTACTTTACTATCGGATATAGGATTTACTAAGAGGATATTGTTTTTTGGCGTTATTCTAGCAACAACCATCGCTTGCTCACTCATTTTTTTTGCGAAAGTAGAGACCAGAGGGTACAATGCTCAATGGATTCTTAGTATTACAGCAGCGATACCCGCTTCGCTTTCCGTTATAATCTTGTATCAACAGAAACGTCATAATGGATTTATCGAAAAAGCTGACTTGGCCTTGGCAGTAGCTCTAGTCTTGTCATTATGCGCGACAATTCTTTGGGCAGTATATGAGATCATTCTGCAAGTCGTACCCCCAGTCCCTTCAGTGGCTGATGCGCTGTCTATAACCGCATATGCTTTTTTGTCATTTTATGTGTATTCAACATATAACAGGTTCTACAAGGTATTTCACTTCAGCAAAAAACAATTGACAGCTGCTGTCATTGCTAGTACTATTTTTCTCTTTTTTACAATATTCTATACCGAAAGCCTTATAGAAGTTTCATCTTCAAGAGGTTCGGCTATTCTTTCTATTATAATTATCTATCCTGTAATGGATGCAATTATCATGGTGCCATCATTTCTGATCGTGGTAAACTATCGTAAGAAACCACGATGGTTCACTCCATGGATCTTCAAATCAGCTGGAATCCTTCTGGTAGTGATAGGAGACAGTTGGTTTCAGCTTTTTGTTGTTACGTCCCTAACGACTGAATTGTGGCCATCTTCAATGATCTTTGCAGCAAGTCGTGTAATCATTGCTGCAGGTCTTTTATGGTCTATTATAAATTTCGTACCACAACGTACGGGTACAAACAACAATACCAATTCTTCGAACGATTTTGATAGTTCAACACGAATCACAAGCTCAGAATATAATAATGTAAATGGATCTGCAAAGGCTTGGTCAAGTAATCTAATTTTCGTTGCTATTACTGGACTTTGTATTTTTACAGTTATTTTGATAATTGGAACAGCTCTTTCGTCCTCATCGATTTGGTCGTTGATCCAGCTTCCTTTACTTGTTGACAGGCAAGATATCAATATCAATACTAAGGATATAGGAGAGGCTTCAAGTTCAGGGGACACGGTGAGACTTGGTGCTCTTCTCCCGATGTCTGGAGTGTTTTCGTCCTCTGGTAAATCAACAGAGGCTGCATTGAGGATGGCACTTAGAGATGTAAATTCAAATTTTTCAAAGAGTAATTCCAGTCTACGATATGAGTTGGTAGTGCAGGATACTGAATCCGATCCAACTGTGAGCCTCGAGAAACTAAGACTGTTAGCAAAGGATGGGATTAGGATAGTTATAGGGCCAGCTACAAGTGCCGAGCTGAATGCCACTAAGGATTTTGCTGACGAGAATGGTATTATATTAATTAGTCCCTCTAGCACTGCACCCACACTTGCAATTGAAGGTGATAATGTCTTTAGGTTTGTCCCTGATGATTTGAATCAGGCCAAAGCGATTTCGAAAATCATGTGGAATCAGGGAACAAGAGTAGTCGTTCCATTCTGGAGAAATGACGTTTACGGTAGTGAATTGATGCGAGCTGTGCGTGCGAATTTTCAGGCGATGGGAGGAGTGTTTGATAAGGATGCTGAGAAGCTAGGCTATGCTCCGCGCACCGGAATTCTTGCGTCAAG
>JARBAU010000006.1 GCA_029237525.1 Nitrososphaerales archaeon
AATTGTTTGGAACTTTAACTATCAATGGATTTACTGGGTAGCTCCCATTCTTGGAGGAATAATAGCAGCCGGCTTGTATAAGGGATTGCATAGCGACTTAGAAATACCATCGCCTAAAGTGGAGCAGATGAAATAAGATTAATAGTCCTGTGTAATATGTTTCAGGTTCATAGTATAACCACTACCGCCATACTGCAAAGACCTCATGTACAATTATCTATAATCATGTGTTATCATAGTATTTGTTTTGTAGGGAATTTAGATCTAATTGGAATCTCTTTTCCAGTCGAGATCTTTTACATCACTTTCTCAAGCAACCGCTACTAAAAGAATTTAAACCAGATTTTTACGATGGTCTTCTAACTGATGTTTATATGCCAAATTTGAGTGGATTTGAGTTAAGTGAAAGGTAGTAGAATTAGATGTTCACATTAGAGTATGTTTTATGACTGGCTTATGAGTAATATCCACCATCATAGTCAAAATCTTCTCAACATCTAGTACCATGTGTGTTTTTAAGTATAAACAGCCATCTATATACACTATCAGATAGTAATTTATCACGCCAGTAATTATAGATGGTTTGACGTAGAAAGATTTCTTTTCAGAAGTAAGCAGTATGTTCTGATAGGCATAATTTTCATAATGTTGGAAATGGGTTTAGGACTGGTTCTGAATTCGAAGCTGCCAGACCAGATTGCGTACGGTTTAGCTCCCTTGCCATTCATTTTTAGATTCAAGTTGTCCTACTAACATGTTCTACTAGACTAATAACGGGTACATCTCTACTTCCTAACCAAGATTGCCAGATTACCAGGGATATAATATTAAATTGGATCCGGTGCAACATCCGTGATACCCGGCTATTTTCTAATCAAAGGAAGAATTTAGTTGGCTAATCATGTAGATATACAGTAGATAACAAGAAGTTATAGTGGAATTCAAAACTATCCCGTACCCCCATGGCGAAGAACCTTAAACAGACTTTAATACCATCAAAATAAATAATGAATGATTTAGATTATGTCTGTTAAGTGCGCAGAATGTCAGTGCGCTCCAAAAGAGTGCACAAATGTCAAAGATAATCAACAATGCCCAAACTGCACAAGAGTAAAGTGTTGTTGTATAATTATTCATCATAGCTTTACAAAAGCCATGAACAATTCAGCTATGGAGGATAACTGTTGCTCTTATAGATCTTGCAAGAATAGTATTAACAATAATGAGGCAGTTGATGTAAGAACGAAAAATAGAGGATCAGCCTATGAGTTCTTTAGGCATGTAAAAAGTTTGTATGCGGCTGCTCTTGGTATTGAGATTCTCTGCATTACTGCTGCAGAGATTGGAGAAAATACTGGCTTGTATTTTCTTGGTTTTAATCATATAGGAGTTCCATTTGCTTATGCTATAGGTTACCTACTTGCAACTTTTACTACCTTTGTGACAATTCTTGGGCGATATAAATATGTCTCAGGAGATCGAATTGACAGCTGCTGTTCTGTACTAGAACAAGATGGTAGCAAGGACTTTGTTTCAAATGTTGTAACAACGTTCAAAAGTTTTGGCTTGGGCTTGAAAAAAATGAAGGAGCTATCAAAGCAGCCAAATCTAAGGGAGATATTAAAGACTAGTCTTCTAATACTAATTACTGCAGAAACAGTCTGCATAATAACTGCTGAAACAGTGGACTTGATATTTTACAAACAAGCATTCTATCTATCAATTCCATTGGCCTTGCTGGCTGGAGCATTTACAGTAGTAGCGCCCGAAGCTTACAAAAAAATGAAAGCCGCAAGAATGAATCAATCTGAACATAGTACATGTGAATAGTGGCCTGAATCTGGATATGGTAGATAGCCTTACAACATGTTGGCTTTTAGCTCTTGGCCTAGCTACGTTATGTTTTGGAATATAGTTGGTTGTTCTGCATATTCCAATATGAACAATATGCATATTCTTTGCACTAGGAATTCCTTTGATTTTATTGTGGCTTTATGTTAGTGATAAATCAAGACGACAACAACAGCAAAAGGATTGGAAGACCTCAGTTATGCTGGTAGAAGATATTAAATTTGTGTTGGTTTCAAGAATTTGTCGGAACAGAATACTCCCATTAGCTACAAAGTTATTATCATAGTTCCATCAATCTATTCTATTCCATCAACCTAACCTATCTCATGCTTTTCTTACCTACTTGCATTGGAGATTCGTACTAGACGATGCGGAATTCTCAGATCCAGTTATATTTTGTTCACAGTTTTCAGGTACGCCCTCTAATTGCGTTAGCCAAGTCATGATTCTTCTTAATCATTTGGTCAATGTTTAGATCTGCTTTTGCTGTGTGAGTAAAGGGGATCATAGCCAAAGTTAACGAAAAAACAATGGCTGTTACGACAACAATAGTGATAGTTATCATAGGAAACCTGACTTATTCCACCATTTAATATTTAGGACCTATTCATTTCAATGTCTGTTATAGAAGAATCTCACCTTCATTTTCTAGATTCCAGTGTAATACGAGGATGTACCTATTGTGCAAGTGATCCTATAATACATATTATTATATATTGAATAAAAATTACGTATTAGCAATGACTAGACTATGTTCTACGAAAGAAAGATTATCATTAAAACATTATTTGGCACGCGCCTCATGATAGACATGCGAATGAATTTTTAGGAAAATACAGATCCTCGTCATTTCTGTACAACTGATGTGCAATATTGGAAAAGATTTTTAGTATAATGTGTGTTATACCGTCATAAGAAGAGCCAATAGTAGGAGTCTAAAATATTGATGTTACTCCGTAGTCTGCACCATATCACTTTTATACTAACAAAATCCAATTACATGGTGTGACTTGGAAGACTCTTCTACATCCTCAACTTCCACTATAGAAGATGCAAATAGAACAAAAGTATATCATGGATCTAAAAAGGTAATAGAGGCAGAATTAAGTTTTCTATTAAATGCAAAAACAAACGTAGATACCTGTATGAATTATACAAGTCTGTTATTAGCAATCAAAACAGAGTCGATAAAGAAATCACTTGTGGATGCTAAGAGCAGAGGAATCAAGGTAAGATATCTTACCGAAATCACCAAGGACAATTTAAGGTGTAGCCAGGAGCTGATGGAAATTGTAGAGGAAGTTAGACACCTTGAAGGAATTATGAGCAATTTTATGGTAAGTGAATCAGAATACCTTGCACCGGTAGTTTTTGATAATCAGACCAAAATTGTTCCGAAAATTATTTATTGTAATGTCAGTTCATTTGTGAAACAGCAACAGTATATTTTTAATATGCTCTGGAATAAAGCAGATACAGCTGACCAAAGGATAAGGGAAATAGAAGAAGGGATAAAGCCAGATTTTATAGAGACAATCAGAGATCCGTATGAAGTACAGAAACTTGTTTTTGAGCTTATCAATGGAGCAAACAAAGAAATACTCGGCATATTTTCAACCGCAAATGCATTCCGCCGTCAGACAAAGTCAGGAGCGGTAAGATTGCTAAAAAAGGCAAGTCTTCGGGGACTAAAAGTTAGAATTCTTACACCCTTCGATGAAAAGGTAGAGAAGATTATAAAAGAAGAGTTAGAAGCTGATGAAATCAGTAACGTTAGCTCAAATGATAATTGGATTAGCCTAGATAAGGAAAAGCAGAAACAGGACGATGATCCAAATAATATAAATAAATTAAGAATTCGATTTATTCAACCTCTATTACAGACTAAGGTTTCAATCTTGGTTGTTGATAGAAAATACTCATTAGCTGTGGAATTAAAAGATGATAACAAAGATACTTCCGTAGAAGCGATAGGCTTGACTTCATACTCCAACAGAAAATCCACTGTATCGTCTCACGTTTCAATACTTGACTCATTGTGGGCTCAACTTGATCTATATGAGCAAGTCAAGGAATCACATAAACAACAAGAATTACTAATTAAAAAGCTCCAACTTCATGACTCCTTACAAAAAGAGTTTATTAATGTGGCAGCTCATGAATTGAGAACTCCTGTTCAACCGATATTGGGTTTAATAGATGTTTTAGAAAATAAAAAAGGTAATATTGAACAGTATAAAGGAAGTATTTCAGTTATTGGAAGAAATGCTCGCCGTTTGAAACATCTTACCGAGGATATATTAGATGTGTCTAGGATTGAGAGTAATTCATTAGAACTGAGAAGTGAAGCGATTGATTTAGTTAGTATAATTAACGACATATTATATGACTATAGAAAAGACCAAGCTGAGCTTGTAAATAGGTCTGAAATATCATTTGAATGTAATGTCGAGAATGCTCTAGTACGTGGGGATAGACAAAGGATTGGACAAGTTATTCAAAATCTATTAAATAACGCATTGAATTTTACTAAAGACGGCATAATAACTATATCAGTATCAGGAAAGACCCACGATACAAATAGAGATGAATGGATTATCATAGTAAAGGACAACGGTAAGGGTATTGATTTAGAAATAATGCCTAGACTATTTACTAAATTTGCGACTAAATCACTACACGGTATAGGATTGGGCTTGTATATTTCAAAAAGTATTATTGAGGCTCATGGCGGCAAAATATGGGCCGTGAATAATACTAATGAAAAGGGAGCTACTTTTGGATTTAGTCTACCAGCCAACTACAACATAACTAGCTGATTAATTAGTAATTTATTATACCAAAAATTTGGGAAAATGAATACTCTAATTCTAACTCACAATAGTTTTCCTAAGATTGTACTTCTAAAAATCAACGCAATAGTAACAAGACTATTTTCTTCATGTAGGGCATCAATTCTATCCCCCACTAGAATCTCTAAAAAGTAGATACTGCTGAAATGTCAGAGTTCCAGTAGTAAAAGAAACAAATGAGTAAAGACTAAAAATAAGAACATCGTAGCTTTCAAATAACGGTAGTAGATTGGTAAATCCTTAACTCTTTATAATAATCTATTATTTGTTTGTAATTGGTAGACTAAATGTAAATGTAGCTCCAATTCCATTATCATTATTTTGAGCCCATATTTTACCACCATGAGCTTCTACAATATTTTTTGATATGAATAATCCAAGTCCAGTTCCTCTAGTTTGTGATTTTGTCGCAAACTTCGTGAAGAGATTTGGTAGTATTTCTGGATCTATTCCTTGGCCAGTATCCTTCACGTTAATTATAATATAATCCTTACCGTCTCCATCGTTACCATCTTGTTCTCTCTTCTTTTCCAAGCTTATTGATATCGTTCCCTTATGAGTGAATTTGATAGCATTGATTAGTAGGTTATTGATAACTTGAATTATCCTTCCCTTATCTGCTTGAACAAGAATATCTTGAGGATGACTGTATTCTAATTTAATTGGTGTCTCTTTATTTAAGTAGATCGTTAGACTTGTTGGTGATGATATATCTTTTATAACATCAGTTATTATTTTATTTAAATCCACTTGCTCCTTATTAAGAGATAGTGAATGGCCTTCAATTCTCGTGACATCCAATATGTCTTCAGTAAGCTGCTCCAATCTTTTTGCATTCCTAATTGTAATATCCAGCAATTCACGTTGTTTTGCATTTTTTGTGTTAGCCCTAATAACTTGAGTTAGGCCAAGTATAGGCTGAATAGGCGTACGCAACTCGTGTGCTGCAATATTAATAAATTCCTCTTGCATCTTATCATGTCTTTGTACTTGTTCATAAGCTAAATCAAGTTGTTTTTTTGATTCCTTTAGTTGATCATATAATTCAGTTTGTTTCCACAAATTTTCAAATATAGCAATATAAGATGCGACTCCTGCTTTACTATTAGAATAAGTTGATAATCCTATAGCCTCGATAAAAGTTGACTTTGAGTCATCCCTTAGTTCCATGACTAATGAAGCACTTATATCAACAACTAATATTGTGGCTTTAGTATCTGACATCTCTGTAATATATCTTACATCTACTGTATTACTAGGATAACAATATTGTTTTAGTTCTAGTACTTTTCGTTCAATTAAATCATTTGCAGGCATCATTATCCTAACCTTTACATTTCTCTCTTTGGCTGCGTCTTTTACTAATTGTATTGCTCCTATCCTTTCTTGACGATTATATGCGTTGATGCTAGGAAATATCCATAATATCTCGTCTGATGCGGACTTGACAATGTCCAGATATGACTCCTGTGTTCTTGCAGAATTTGGAATAACTTCAATATCAGACAAATGTACTCCTGTCTCAATATCTTTTATTCTGTCAAGAGCATCAATTCCCTTCTTC
>JARBAU010000068.1 GCA_029237525.1 Nitrososphaerales archaeon
ATTGCAGCAGCCATCATGACACCGATTGGTGGAAAGCTGTCTGACATCTACGGAAAGAAAAAAATATTGCTCATAATAATGGCAATCTACACAGTTGGTATTTTGGCAGGGCGATTTGCTACTAATATAGAATTTATGCTTGCAGCAAGGGCAGCGCAGGGTGTTGGAATGGCCATGTTCCCAATTGCATTTGGAATCATTAGAGAAGTGCTCCCTGAAAAAAGGCTCGCAATTGGCCAAACTATATTCACCTCAACATTTTCTGGGGGCTCGGTAATAGGTTTAGTTGGCGGTGCGGCCATAATCCAAAATTTTGGCTGGCAGGCAACGTTCCTAGCTATCCTTCCTGCTGCAATTGCACTATGGTTGATAATAGCAAAATTCGTACGATTTGCAGATCATGCATCAATCAGGATTAGAAGTAAAGTTAATGACGATAAAAACCTAAATGATGATGATGATAATGACGTCAAGTCTAATTCTAAAATTGATATAAAAGGAATCTTGGCTCTAGCGACTACAATAATCACATTTCTAGCTGGCATAACTTTACTGGAAGGTAACAATTACGATGAAGTGTATCGGGTTGTAGGACTCTTTATTACATCTGGGGTATCACTTATAGCATTTGTAGTTATTGAAAAGAGGGTGTATTCACCCTTGCTTGATTTCAAGTTAATGAGAAATAAGAACTTCCTGGCTCCAACTGTTATTCTCATGCTTGTCTTCATATCTATTTTCATGGTATACCTGACGATCCCTATTATGGTAAGAAGCCCACCTCCATTTGGATTTGGGGGCAATGCAATTACAGTCGCAAAGGTACAACTACCATTTATGATTGTTCTGTTAATTGGGACTATCATGTCAGGCTTTATCTTGAATAGGGTAAAGAACATCAAGCTTATGCTATTCGGCACTGCGATCAGCACAATAGGATTCTTTATAGTACTGTTTTTTCATTCCACAGAAAATATGGTATCAGCAGGACTCGTCATCCTCTCAGCAGGTCTATCTCTATCGATTACCGGTGCATTTAACGTAATACTTCTTTCAGTGCCCATGCAGATGACTGGGATTGCGCTGGGAATGACTTTGCTACTCAACCTTGTAGGAATGTCAGTAGGGCCGGCCCTTTCTGGAGTATTCCAGGAGGCATATAAAGCAACAGCATCAGGAGTTCCTGGCATTTTCCCAACTGATCATGCATATAACTTAATATTTATCACAGCAGCAATAGTCTCAATAGCATCTGTTGTTATTGCACTTTCTGTATCAGGTACAAGAATTAGAACAGCATCGACAACAATAACTAGCAAGCAGAGAGATCAGAGCGAAGAACGTTGAGACAACATTGTCACCATTTAATTTTATAGCCAACTTATCTAGAGTCAGCAGTCATTCATACTAAATCAACGATATAATATAAAGTGATTTTAACATAAAATCAACGGATAAAAATGTCGAAAAATGATAGAATGCAACAGCCTCCATTTAAACATTCGAACTACTACTTTATTGCTGCAGCAGTAGCTACTGCAATAGCAGGAATCGTACATCTATACATACCATTTGGATTTCCTATGGTTTTTGAAAATCCGGCAGTTGCAATATTCTTTCTTGGATCCGGTATAGCACAAATTTTTTGGATTCTACCTATGCTAAAAAGATGGGGAAAACCCTGGTATTATTTAGGAATTGCAGGAAATGCAGGTTTTATAATCTTGTATGTAATAACTCTCTTTCCAGGGAATCCCATAAATGGAAGAGGAGGAAGTATAGATATTACAGCTGCGATATGTGAATTAGGACAAGTGGCTTACATAGTAATAACTGCGACAATATTGACTAAAGAAAGAGATATTATAGTAAAACAAAGATAAGTGATTAGTCGGAATATCTAATATAACATATAACACAATGGTAATTCATTGATACTGTTTCATTATTTTGTTCTATTTCTTCTACATAGCCAAGTTATGCCTTTTCCTTTCAATAAACCGAGTATACTTTCTCATTAACGTCATATTCGGTATTCATAAAATGGGTAAACTCATGATATACAGGGTTATATTATATATTATAACATGTTTTCAATGCAATACAAAATAAACGCAATACTTAAGAGTATTATTGAATGTCAAATAATGCGTTATTGTATTTCACATCAACAACATCAACATTCTTGAATATGAGTTTGGACTTGAATTTGATCTGTTTTGGTACTAATCAACAACTAAGATTATCTCGCCACGGTAGCATTAATTAGAGTGATAAAATGGATAAATTGTCCCGTCTAATGGTATCATCAGTACTTATTCTAATTCTAATTGCAGCAGCACCCGCTTATGCTCAAAATAGAGATAATATAAGATATTTTAGTATCACAGATGGTTTTACAAACTATCATGAATATACAAATGTTATATCGCATGAGATAGTAGAAACGCTGGCCGATCCTCCTCAACCCGATGGTGCTAAAGGCTTTGCTGTAGTAGGTGGACATGGTGACCAAATATCCGATGTTTGTGAACAAGAAAATATTTTGCTTGGAGATGACTTGTACGTCCATTCCTATTGGTCAAACGTAAGAGCAGGATGTGTTGCACCACCTTCTTTGATGGGAAGCGGAACACCGACAGATAACATCAAGGTAGAAGATCATGGAGGACAGATAATGCAAAATGCAGTTGCATATATTGTGTTTTGGGGTTCGAGCTGGAATACAACGACAATGTCAGAACCAACAAAGAAAGGAATAGAAGATAGGATAAAATTGTTGCTAACAAAATATTCTACATACTTCTCAGAGCTACAGCAGTATAGAAATATCAAGCCGCCAAAGTATGGAGGTTCTTATGTTAACACTATAACGCCTGTAACAAAAACCTATGATGAGAATTTGGTAGGAAAAGTGGTACAAGATGCAATAGCTGCAAAGATAGTGCCTAATTTACCAAATGCATTGTACCTCATAATCCCAGAAATAGGCGTTAAAAACAGAGATGGCTTTGATGGTTTCTCTGGTTACTTTTACAATACTTCTTAGAGTAATTGTCTTTACTAGCTTTTTAGAACATATTCGTTCACACTCTTGCCAATCAGATAGTTTGTCAGCGTACTAAGGCTTTGCTTCATATACTATGTTGAATGGCGTATGTGTAGCACGTCTGAAATGCTTAAAACCACCAGCCTTAACTACTTTTGATATATCTGCTTCTCCTGCTTGTGCACCTAATGCTGGCCCATTTTGACTTAATGACGCAGGTACACATATCATGGTAGAACTAGCATAATATATACGGCCTATTGGATTAAGGTTATCTTCTAGTTTGTCATTTGCAAATGGCTCTACTATCATTACAAGTCCATCAGGTTTTTTGAGTGTTTCAAATGCATGAGCTGCTGCTCCTCGTGGGTCTTCCATATCATGCAAACTATCAAAGAATGCTATCAAGTCATACCCATCTTCTGCTTTTCCTTGTAGTTGTTTATTATTGCTACCAATGCTGTCCTTAACTGCAGGAAATGGAGTTGGAAAATTAGTAGACGAAGCGACTTCAAAATGTATCCTATCTTCATCTAAACCTTCGTCCTTAGCTTTGTTTTTTGCATAATCTATAGAAGATGAATGGTTATCAAATCCATAAAACTTGCAATTAGGATAAGCCTTTGCCATAATTAATGTTGAGATTCCATGACCGCATCCAATATCAGCAACTGTTAGACCTCCTTGTTTAAGTCTCTGCTCAACTCTGCCATTGTCAAGAGGAGGAATCCATGAGCTAACAAGATTAGCAGTATACGTTGGTCTATAGAATCTTTCTGTGCCTTCATATAGGTCTTTATGACGATCTCCCCAAGCAATACCCTTGCCTGTCTTGAATGCTTCTATGATTTTTGGCTCATCCCGATAATAGGACATCATTATTTGAAATCCACCAGCAACATATGCAGGGCTATTTTCATTAACTAATGCCTGAGCATGTTCATATGGAAGTGTATATCTTTGAGAAGCAGGATCATAAGTCAAGTATCCACCTGCAGCTTGATTTGCAAGCCATTCTCTTATATATCGTTCAGAAGTTTCAGTAAGATTAGCAAGCTCTTGCGATGTAATTGGATTTCCAAAATCAAATATGACTTTGTACAATCCAAGCTTATCTCCTATGTACGCCAAGACACAACCTCCAGCCCCTCCAAAGTCAGATAATATTTTTCCTACAAATTGCTGAAGCCTTCCATTGTCGATTTTTGTTGTTGGCGATGATGTAGAAAATGATAGTGATGACGCACTCATATGTTGGGCTAATAGAATGCTATTTAAATTTATAAATATGACTCACTAAAAGTGAGGATAATTATTCTTGCTTTTATCATTGTTTTCCCTCTTCTACAGCATTAAAAATTGAGGCAATGAGTGATCAGAACGTTATATATCATAGCAATTAAAATATCACTCCTAGTTCATAACTTTCTAAGTATAGTCTTTACCGAGCAAGGATTTATAATCTATAATAATATTAGAATAGGGATAGAATTGTTCGTACTGTTCTATGTCTTCTTTCGATTTACTGCAATATCACACACAACGAGACTCGTTGATTAGATAATTATCTGATCTGTGGTCGATAATTCTTAATGGCTTCATCTAAATATAATATAACTATAATAGGTTTACGATACTGGATGCGGGCCACAAAATTACTAGAGCGAAGGATAAGAGATTACTTCCTTTTGAGAAGAAATATGCAAGGACCATAGCGTGACCAGAAATAACATTTGCTACTGATTCAGCTCTTATTGTCATTGTTCTGTTTGTTAATATGTTCATGAAAGCGAGTAAGATTACAGAATATGCAATATTGTCAAGAATATAATCTTTGTATATCTTTACAAAAATGATATAAAAATATGGCTTTGCTAAACAATAATTTCATTATGTAAAGATTGTAATTAATACGAATTTGAATGCCTAATAGCTAAGTCAATAGTTACTATTCATCAATTTCCACAAGAGACAAAATATATAGATGATAGGAAATGTTGATTACTATAATGCGAATTTCAGCGGAAATGGCAAAAGCAATTAATGATCAAATTTCGTATGAGGCATCATCGGCAAATGCGTATATTGCAATTGGATCATGGTGTGAAAGAATCGGATATGATGGAAGTGCAGCCTTCTTCTTTGAACAGGCTGCAGAAGAAAATAGACATATGTTAAAGCTTATCCATTATCTTAATGGCGTTGGAGCAGAATCGATAATTCCAGCAGTTGAAAAACCTCCAAGCAGTTTTGAATCTCTGGAATCTACTTTCCAATTTGGTCTAACAAGCGAGCAAAAAGTAACCAAGGCCATTTATGATCTAGTAGACATGGCAGAAAAAGAAAAGGATCGATTTACATACTCATTTTTGCAATGGTTTATTACTGAACAAACAGAAGAGGAAACATTATTTCATACAATTCTCCAAAAATTTGATTTACTTGGAAGAGACAAGCTGGCAGTATATCAAATTGATCAAACTCTGACCTCAGTTAGATCTCAAGTTATGAGCAAGCAAACAAGTCAAAAATAATCTACGGCGAAAGACTACGAAATTCATTTTTCATATTTGAGCAGTTTAATACCGAAAGGTATCATCATTATGAAAATTGCACCAAGTCAACGGACTTCACTTAGAGGAACATCTATGCCTTGCAATATTTCTGATGATTTTGATAAACTGTGGGCAGTCTCCTTAACTTTTGCCACCGCATTTCACTTGAATATATTAATTGATTGACCGTGAGAAATATTAGTACATTGATGCTATGTCATATAATATGATTTTATTTGATGTTGATGAATGATGGTATTGCTTCAATAATGCTTAGAAAGTTAACGTAATCCGAAGGGTATACTATTTTAGTAATATCAAAACCAGAATTATGGAGTAAATTACGATACTCTTTTTCAGTTCTGATTCTTCCTTTGTGAGTGAGCGCAAGCATTACAATATCTATAAATTTACCAATAAATGGTTTGTTTCCCTCTTGCATGATTAAATCAATTATTAATAACTTAGGAGTATACCCGTTTTGCCTATCTTCATTTTGACTAGTACTCGTTGTCATCTTTGTTGTCATAGTCGTTGCATTTGCTTTTGCTTTTGCTTTTGTTTTTTTCATAGCTTGTAAACAGTTCTTTAAAATCTTTGTAGCAGAATCATCATCCCAGTTAAGAATCACACTTTTTATGATATAACCATCTGCACCAAGAGGAATTGATTTGAAGAAATCACCTTCTACTAATTTGCAACGAGATAGAAAATCCCCACTATCTTCAAGTCTTGGATTTCCAGACACATTAGTATGCAGGCTTTTGGCGCTTTCAATTGCATGAGGTAGATCAAATAATATACCTCGAAGATTAGGATTAGTCTTTAGGAGATGTGATAGAAGGATACCCTGTCCTCCTCCAATATCAGCAACAGTAGTAAACTGTGAAAAGTCATACATTGAAAACATTGATGAAGCATGCGACGAGGAAAGTGATGCCATTGCACTATTAAATATCTGGGCATCTTTGCGGTTTTGATCCTGTTGAAAATACTCGAACATATCCAAGCCATTTGCATGTTTAAATGAATTTTCGCCAGTCTCTATGCTGTATGAAAGATCATATATGGCTCTATTAAATGACTCTAAACCAAACATTAAGGCAAAGTTTCGGATTGATCCTTTTGTTTCAGACTGGAGAAGGGCAGCCTTAGGCGTTATATCGAACTTTCGTTTGTTATTATTGTTGACTTCCTTCTTCCAGTCTTCTTTCTCCTCTATTTCGGTAAATATTCCAACACTTGCTAGCATGCGTAATAATCTATAAAGAGAATCAGGATGTGTTTTAGACTGCTCTGCTAATTCTTTAACGCTTTTGGGACCATTTTTTAGATAATCAGCTATTCGAAACTTCGCAATAATATAAATAGCCTGACTTAACTGGCTATGAGCTAGCATGTCCAAAATAGTAAAAGAAAAGTTTTGTAAATGTGACATATAATACGTACTCTTGCTACTATCACTATTTTTATTACTCGTGGAATCTGAATTAGAAGTGAAGTCAGGCATATCTACTAAATACATGCATTATATAGAATATTATTTTTCTCTTTTGCTTTTGTATTCATTCTATATTGAATAACATTCCAATCTGATAGTTAACATTAACACAAATAATAGCAGATTTATGGACCAAGATAAAAAAAGAATACAGAATTATAGTTGTAAATATTAAAAGAGAAAATCTGTTGATCAAGCTTATTAAGCTTATAATGAGCCTAGATCAGCAAGAAATTATCTAAGACATTCAAAGTCTATTATAGCTCCTTTATTTATGTCTAATCTTTTTTGTTGCGTGATGATTTCTGGCACTTTAATGGAAATTGAAATCTCTCAGGAGTTGCCAATAGTCATTCCAATAAACGTGCCTTTGATTATCTTTTTATAGAATCTGTTATAAAATGTGGAATTCATTTCTGCAGTTTCAAAGAACTGACAGTAATAGCGTAGTCTTTTTGTTTCTTTATCAGGGTAGAAAACCTCAGTCCATCCTCCCTTATCTGGAGTATCACCATAGTTCCATCCTGAACACCCTATAAGTAGTGAAGGGCTTTGGTTGTCCTTCAAGATCAATGATCATACATTATTTGTATTTTGAATTTATTAACCAAGCTTATTTATTTACAAGTTCCTTACTTGCAATAATAGTTATAGCCCACTATTATATACCCTCCCTGACTGTACCCTGACCCTATTTCTTATATGGTATTATACGGTAACTGTGCCGTCCCAACAGAAAATGGCCCATCAAATATTGCAATACTATTGTTCAGGGTGTGGGACGCTATTAAGGAAGATAGTAGGAGATGCATATCAAGATCTTTTCATAGGCAACACGGAGGAAGAATGTCCCAAATGTGGATATGCCCTTTTAAAGACCCTGAAGAAGGAATGGAACGAGGTTCAACTACAGGAACGATGTAGTAATAAGAATGATGGACAACCATTACCATTGCAATCGCTGGTTTCACCTTCACTCAAGTTCCAGTCTGCATATGATGAATTTATCGAAAAATTTACTTTCGATATCGAAGCTTTAGATTCTCTTGCTCTTCTGAACCTTAAAACTGGTGATACATTAGGTATTATTGGCAATAGTAGTAACAACAGAAAATATACAAATATTCTTATTACGAGACTAAGTATTCGTGCTTTATTATCAAAAAGACAGGGTGGTGTTGGTTCACCTTATGTAATTACTGTCGACGCTGGAAATAGTTTAGATTTTTATCAATATGTAAATTTTGCAAGACAATATAACTTAAACATAAAAAAGATATTACAAAGGATAATTATAAGTAGAGCCTTTACAGTATATCAACTAGCAGATTTAATTATTAATGAATTACATAAAGTCATAAAACAATTTGACACTCGTCTTGTTATTATTTCAGATTTGTTGGATATGTTTACTCATGATCCAAGTGTTGATCGTAAAGAGGGCATATATCTAATAAAAGAAATTGTTTCTGCAATTAGGAAAATATCAATGTCGTCATCGTCACCAAGACAAATTTTAGGAGTAATATCTTGGGATAACGACCACCAGTCTTCATACAATGATATTCTTCTTTCAAAACTTGACAAACATATTGAAATCACTGACTGCATAACCAGCAGAAGCAAAAGACTGTCATCATTACTGTCACAGTCAAGTGTAAAAGTAAAGTTCACTAATAATAAGGATGTTAAATACGATGGTAATGCCAATAATAATAACAAATTCAATTATATGCTTCCGGTTAGAGATCTATGCCTTAATCAGCAAAGGTAATCTGGAAATAAACATAAATTAATACTGTTGATTTGCTAGTAGTCAAAATATGGAGCACAGTCGAATACATTTTACAGCTGAATTCATTATAAACGAAGGAAAAAATGAAGAATACAAGAAACTGATACAGGAAATGGGCAAAATGGTAGAAGATAACGAGCCAGATACAATAAATTATGAGTTTTATCTAAATAGAGATGAGACAAAGTGTATTGTTAATGAAACATATGCGAATTCAGAGGCTGCTCTTGCTCACAACAATAGCGTTGCATCACAAACTCTACTTCCAAAGATTTTTGATGTCGCTAAAATAAATAGATTTGATGTTTACGGTAATCCGAGTAAGGAATTGCAAAAGCTGCTAGCAAGTTTTGGTGCACAGACTTATAATCTATTTGCTGGATTCAGTCGTTGACGTCTGCATTACTGTTATAGTATAACCATTTTTCAAGCTATTAGATCAAATATTGATTGATGCGTAGGATTTAAAAATGCGTAGTGCAAGGTGTTATTCCTGAGTTATGGCGAGTGAACATGAGTTATGATAAGAAAAAAAATTAGATCCTGCAGTTGAAAAATGGCTTCATTCATTAACTGCCGATTTCGTACACAATAGCAAATATGTATTTATATAACGATATTGTTATGAACACCTTTTTATTTTAATTATTCAGAAAGAATATGGCTGAAGTTGGTATAGCTGAATATTTCAGTATGGCAGAAGCGCTCGGAATAATTGCTACCATGATTGTAGTTCTATATTTCTCAAGAAAACAAATGCAGGCATTATCTGTGGATATAGAAACCAAGATCCTTAACGATATGGATGAAAGAATACGCGAGCTTACAAAAATGGGAGTTGAAAGACCTGAACTAATTAGGGTTATAAACAATGTTGAACGAGATTTGTTTTCAGAAGTAGCGTATAGTTATCACATATTGTATACATTTGCACACGCTTATCATATGCGACAGAGAGGAGTAGTAAGTGATAATGAGTGGACAGGATGGCTGCGTTGGATGAAGAGTGCTTTTAGACATGGCACTATATCGCAGATTTGGATAAATAATGTTGAGGTAGAGAAGTGGTTTGATCCCGCGTTTCAGGAATTCGTAAACAAGGAATTAGCTCCTGTGGCTACTAAACAACAGCAATAGTAGATAGTTTAAGGTAGTTGTAGCTGCCGATCGATTTTCATTTTTCCTGTTACTGATACTTTCACTTTTCATACAAATCAATTATTATTTCATTGAGTGGAGATGGTGCACCTGAGAAATCTATACCAAATGCTTTCTTTGCATATTCACGAAACTTTACAGCCCATAGATGATTTGATGTAGCAAATTCTTTCATTGCATTTGCTGGATGCTCTGTCTCTATACTAATTACCTTAAGATCAGGAGCACCGCTGCATGGTGGACTATGCTGAATCCAAACTTGCTCTCGAGAAATACCTGCAAGTTTATAAAATTCGTCATGATATTTGGTGTGAAGAGTTTGAGAAAATTAAAGCTGCAAGTGCGAATGTCGATAGACGGCTACATCGCAGGACCTAATGGTGAAATGGACTGGATGATTTGGAATTTGGATGATAAACTCAAAAATTATATATTTGAATCGACTGAATCAGTTGACACAATTATTTTAGGACGAAAAATGACAGATGGTTTCATGTCATATTGGTCTGAAGTAATGACAAGACCTAGCGATCCTTTCTATTCTTTTGCCAAAATCATGATAGAAATGCCAAAAGTTGTTTTTACAAAAACGCTAAAAATATCAAAGTGGGTGAATACGGTTCTTGCTACAGGCTACCTTACGGACGAAATCATGAAGCTCAAGAGTGAAAGTGGTAAGGACATTATTGTATATGGTGGTGCTACGTTTGACTCTTCCTTAATTAAAGCAGGACTTATTGACGAATTTCATTTGTTAATCGATCCTGCCGCTATTGGAAGCGGCATGGCAATATTCAAAGATTTGAAAGAGGTCCAAAAATTCACCATGATAAAATCTACGTCATTTGACTCTGGAATAGTTGAGCTTCACTTTGAGCCTAAAAGAAACTAAAAAGATACTCAATGGAAAGAAAGATGGATGTAAAAGAAAAAATCTGGGTTTAATCCAGAGTCTGTTTACATCAAGAGACTCGGTAAGCTTAGGGAATTGCCCATCAAACACGTTTTCCAGATGGTTTGTTGGAATTATTATTTGAGCATTAGAAGATTGAAATAAATCATCTCATTTCAAACATAGTATGACAAAGTTCGTTGAAATGGATGACCACGTCAAATTCTTGTCACAACTAGAGGAGGATGCTGGTCCTATCATAGAGGTTATTAAGTTTAGTATGAATCCTGAGGATGGTGATGAGTTTTTGAAGGCTTGGGAAGCCGATGCCACCTACTTTAAGAGCCAGCCTGGATTCATTTCAGGTCAGCTCCATAAAGGTATTGGCGGCAGTGGGACATTCATTATCTATGCGGTTTGGGAGTCCACTGCACAGTTAAAGGCCGTTAACAATAACCTTCAAGCCAGACTATCAAAGTATCCTGCTAGCACGGTCGTATCTCCGCATATTTTCAAGAAAGTCGCGGTGCCAGGAATCTGTGTGGAGTAATTCTTTATGAGATCCAGAATGCATCAGATACATACATCTAATCTTCTTATCATAATACTCCGATTTTAATAATATGTAAAATGGTACACAGATCAATGCTTTCAATCGAGATAGTTTTGCAAATATAGTAGAGCGGTTTAGTACTATACGGTCTAGAATAAAGTAGTATATCAAACTGATACTCAGACTGTCATTTCCTCAAAATGAATAAAAATACCTTTCGTGAATAAAAGAATACATAAACTAATCTTGGTAACGCATTACGAATTGTTGGTAACTTTGTATTGCTTCTTTGCACCAATAACAGTTGGCTAACTACAACAAAAACTTAAAAATATCAATTAACTAGATATCGTTATAAAAAAAATAACGAGAATACAAGTTTCATTGATACTTAATATTTTCCAAATTGCATTTTAAATTTGCATAACATTGAAAACTGTTGAATAGTTGGATCACAACATATTTTTATTCTGCTAAAAATGTTAGGAAATATAAATCTATTTCTGTTGTCTTGCAGGTTCTTGCCTAATATTCTATAAGTCCATTTAGATGTAAAAGCAACAAATATCACTTAAACCGAATATGGCTTATTGATGTTGTTCTAAGAATATCTGTATGTCTTGCCATGATCTTCGCTGTTTACAGTATTGAAGCAATTATATCAAATTTATCTCAATACTAGATATCATTAGTGAATGTGTTAGCGATATCTAGCTTACACTAGGTAAAACAATTTGACCTTCTTACCAACCCTTATATTTAATGTTAGATCAAACAAACATCTACCTAAGCTATAGGCTATATCAGGATCATATTTCGCTCTCGAATTACACAAACTTTCTATTCTTCAAGATTTTTCTCTGGTTAAAAAAATCAAATTTTCATTAAATGTTTATTTTATGTCTCATATTTGTTGTAATTTATAAATATTAGAGATAGCTTATGCATGGATAATAAATATCTCATTAATTCATATTATAAATGCAAATACTTTTATTGTTTATGGGAATTATTCCAATGACATAACTCCATGCTTGATAGCACTAAAATAGAAAATGGTGTTAGGGCGTCTCAGCAAATTGATGACATAGATCTCAAAATTCTTGATATTTTGAATAGAGACTCTTCAACACCATTTGTTGAAATAGCAAAACGAATTGGTGTCTCAGATGCTACCATACACATAAGAGTTAGAAGAATGATAGCAGCAGGAATTATTAATAAATTTACAATCTCTGTAGATAATGATCTTCTTGGATATGATCATACAGCATTTATGGGAATAAATATTTTTCCAGGTTCAGCTGACCAAATTGCTTCTGACCTATTAAAAATCGAGGAAGTCTTGGAAATGCATGAAATGCATGGTAAGTTCGATATACTGTTGAAGATTCGTGCAAAGGATCTAGACCAGATGAGAGAGATAGTAGCAAATAAGATTTGTAAAATTCCTCATATTCTTGAATCAGAATTGATGGCAGTGCTAAAAACAAAAAAGGAAGAACAAATGATCTCGCTTTACAGTGACATTGAATATAAGAATATGCTGTCCCTAAAATGAGATCTACTAATCATTCTATTTTCTTACTATCGATAACAAGAAAGTAGATCATAAGAGCATTTAGTTGTATTTCTTATGTTGTCTTAAGCAAAGATAGGCGATAGTCATTCATTCAATGATTATGTCTATCTCTTTGGCATGTGGCATGAGCCCTTTGTAACTTTTTCTGTTCT
Source organism: Nitrososphaerales archaeon (assembly GCA_029237525.1). GTDB lineage: Archaea > Thermoproteota > Nitrososphaeria > Nitrososphaerales > Nitrososphaeraceae > JARBAU01. The sequence continues at coordinate 13,238 of JARBAU010000068.1, forward strand.
TTTTATCACAAGTGCGTTATAGTCCAGTTTATTGCAAAGACAAAATCCTTTAACTTTAATCCAGGGTAATGAGGCAATAAGAGACAATGTCTGTAGAGAATCCAAAGTATGCTCTTTCTGCATCAATTATTATTAGTGATTCCTCATTGTTCTCACATCTTTTAACGTCAACCTTATTTTTTACTAACATCTTCCTTGGCCGCTCTGTAGAATCATAAAATGGAAAAAAAGAACCAGCATCATCCTTATCTTCCAGAGGTTCCTTTATCAGTGATGGATACATATTCCTTTAAATTATGATACACGATACTATAATGAGAACCATACTGTGACTCTGTTATTTCATCAATAGCACTGGGAACTTAGTCAGGTGTGATGATTTCTCTTACCATAGCGTGTGTCTTACTCACATACTAACTAGTTCTTATGATACATATCAGTCTCATTATTTATTCATACTTATTCATAACATCATAATTAAATAAACTATTGATAGTTTATGCCATGTTTTAATAACTTGATTATGAAGATTCCTATCGCTATTTCAGATATGATCAAGATCGGCCTTGGATGAGACTGTCAAACTACGCAAGTTAATTACAAAGAGAGGAACACTTGAAATTCGAATTCGAATTCCATTATGCCACTACTACTTCTAGCAGATATATAAAATTCAGGAATACGATGAAAGGCTTCAGCAGCAAAACTATGGCGAAAAGACTAAAGGAACTTGATGAAAGTGGAATTCTAGAAAGACAAACTATAACGAAATCCCTTTCAGGTAGAATACAGATTAACCAATAAGGGACAGGAGTTGGTGGAATCGATTATCGATCTATTAAATTGGATGAAAAAATGGGCAAAGGAGCAAAGGACTAGCATAAATCATCTATGTTTATGGTGTAAAAGGCGAGATAAATTTTCACATTCCAGACAATTGTGTCTGGGCATGTCCTATATTATACAAAATGTGTGTGCTCCTAAATATCTCTAGTAAGATCTTTTCACCTTAATTATTATTTTGATTCTTATTCTTTGATTTTCTTAGACATTTCTGCAAATGCTTCTTTTCCAGCCTTTTTAATTTCATCTAGAGAAAGATCTTTTTTATGAGTTGCTATTGACCAGAGATGCCCAAATGGATCCTTCAAATAACCAGAACGATCTCCATAGAATTTATCTGAGATCGGATCCAGAACGGTAGAACCAACGGATACAGCTTGATTAAATGTTGTATCTACGTCTTTAACATATACATACAAGCTAATTGGGCTTCCACCGATTGATTCAGGAGATTGACATTTCATCACATCGGATTCTTCGGTTAGCATAAAGACTGAATCACCTATCTTGAGTTCTGCGTGCATAATACCTTTGCCATCAGGACTTTCCATACGAACACGCTCTTCTGCATCAAAAGCTTTTTTATAAAAGTCTATTGCCTTTGATGCATTTCTGACAACTAAATATGGAGTTATTGTATGATAGTCTTCTGGTGTCGTTTTCACATTTTCGGTCATGATCCGATCATCTTGATTTTGAATTTATAAATTCATCTATGTAATACTGTCTATAAATCTACTAGCTGAAATATGAGAAACAATATTCTGCTGAGTACATATTTGCAGTAATTTGTATTCTCTCTAGTTCTAAGTCTCGCAATTATAGCACAAGTTGAGTTGACAGATGGGCTATAGTATCATCTTCTGTTTTATCACATTCTTTTATTGACTGGTTCCTATTTATTTGAGTTCTTAAATACTTCTAATTTCTGTTGGGGATCTGGTTTGTATTCTCCTTTCATGATTAGCTGCAATTGCTAGTCTTCCATCCTTAGTTCTTATGTTACCTAATGTAGTATTAAAAAACTTTCTAAACCCATGATCGATTTTGATATTATATCTATCTTCATAATTTCTGAAAGCTTCTCTTATTCCAGCTTTGTAAGCTACAGTCCTTATTATACCGGCTACAGTTGATAATGCGACAGGCCTGTATTATCTAATGTTGCCGTCTTGCCATAGGGGCGGATATCAAATCGTCTTAAAAGTATCGGACTTTTTTTGTAATCACTTCTCCAAACTTTATCCGAAGATTTCGATATTCTTGGTATACAGAGAAAACCTCAGGAGAGATAAAAGCATCACATTCATCATCTGTTCCCTTGTAAACAACTACATGCGCTGCAATTAATTTTTTGCCTGTAACTTCGTAGATAGGTCCTATGTCACCATCCCTAAGGCCAACAAAATCACCCAACCTCATTTCACTTGATGTCATAAATAGAATTGGGATTTTGGCTATGAGGTCGGAATGTTCTAACATTTTCTTTATCTGTTTTCTTGTATTTGCTTAATCTGTTGCGTTACCACTGCCATAGGGCAAAAATTTTTTTATTTTTCTCCAGTTAAGTATAATGTCGTTCATTTCACAGAACAATA
>JARBAU010000069.1 GCA_029237525.1 Nitrososphaerales archaeon
AAGATGAACAGTTTGAAGTTAGAGAATACAGATTGGGCCAGTAAGCATGTATTATCTCTACCTGTGCATCCACTTGTTTCTGATCAAGAAATAAACTTCATCGCCTCTAGTTTGATTGAGGCACTAAGCAATCAACCTTAAAGGATTTTCCAGAATCGAAATAAGTGTAGCGAATTGGATCACTTTCATAAATTTCGATTCTAAAGTTCCCAAAGTACCTCATTATTGAAAACAAATATTGCTCTATGAAACTAACGAACATCCACAAGAATCCTTCTCATCGACCGACGATGGTTATATATATGAAGTTATGGCTAAACCGAAAACGCATATGGTTTAAATAATATGTAAATCGATTAGTTTTAGATATAATATGCCAATAGATCCAGACTTTCCGAAAAACCATCAAGTAATTGGTAAACATTCGCTTTCTGACGATGAACATTACCATTATGTTTGGGGTCCTGGAAGAGCTGCAGAAGCTGCAGAGAACGAAGAGGTTAAGGCAGCCTTTGCTGCTAGAGGAGAACAACAAGTTCCCCTTGGTGTACATGGAACCATGGTTGCGATTGATTGGGACTCATGTGTTGCTGATGGAGCATGCATAGAGGCATGTCCAGTCCAAGTCTTCCAATGGTATAGGACAGAACAAGATGAACCGCCTCAACAAATGGCCAATGCAACGAGCGCAGGTACTGGAAGTACGGTCAAGGAAGAGAGAAAAGACTATACAGACAAGGCTGATCCGATAAGAGAACACGACTGCATATGGTGTATGGCCTGTGTTTCTGTTTGCCCACCCCAGGCAGTTAAAGTAGACCAATCAAGCCTCGAGTTTCATGAAAAAGCATCAGGCACATTTAATGAAGCTCTTTCTAAAGGCAGCGCGCCTCCACCCCACGCCCACTGAATTACAAAATACACACTCTTTATTTTTCGTTATTTTGCATGTCGCTAAGGTCCTACAAGCCGTGCTGAAAAACGTTGATATTGTCGAATTGTCATGATTATAGGATCGAATAAGAAAAACCAAGCGTCTTATTTATTGCGTAAGCTGGGCTTAAAATGTAACGTGACTGAGAAAATAGAATTGAAGATAGTTAGATTATAGGAATCAAAACAAAAAGTTCGTCTATGAATATTTTTAAGCTATCTAACTGTCTTATCGTCATCTTGCTGCTTTAACCTTTCAGAAAATGAAATCAACTTTCCGTGATCTTCGATTTTGATATTATTGTTCACCCTTACGCTCAGACCTATAGACCTAAATAAAGCTAATAATTCCCCTCCGGAGATAGATTGATTCAACTCGCCAAACTTGATCAATTCTACGATTCTGTGGACAATCGCTTTAGTCTGAATAGGAAACTGCGATTCAGCCAATCGCAATACCTCATCTCCCCTATCATACAGATAATCCAATATCACCTCTCTGTCTGTCCTACGTGATCTAGATTCGGCTTCTTGTCTTTTTAATTTCTCCTTCTCCAATAAAGACATGTATTCACGCAATTCCTTCATCTTGCGAGCCTTAATGATTGCTAGATCAGTATCATCATCTGACATTAACCTTTCATCACTCCGATAGGTACTAGTCGTATTACCTTTGTCGCTATACCAAGTGAATGTGACACATTGACTACAGAGTCCACATTTTTGTATGCATAGGGAGCTTCTTCCACGATTCCATCCTTTGTCAATGACTTTATATAAATTCCCTTTGATTCTAGGTTTTTCCGTACACTGTCCAAAGTATAATTTCGTTTTGCGGCAGATCTAGACATTGCCCTCCCTGCTCCATGTGCTGTTGAACCAAAACTTAAGGATTCAGATTTATCATTACCCAATAAAAGCCAGCTTGCCGTACCCATGGATCCCGGTATAATCACAGGTTGTCCTAAATTTCGATACTTACTCGGTATTTCATTCATCCCCAATGAGAAGGCTCGTGTTGCTCCCTTTCTATGAACAACCAGTTCACAAATCCCTTGATCATCTACTTTATGAGACTCTATTTTCGCAATATTATGAGACACATCATAGACAACTCGCATATTTAAATCATCTTCGCTGAGCTTCAAAACTCTTTCAAAAGTTTTTCTCACCCAATGAGTTATCATTTGTCTATTGGACCACGCAAAATTTAATGCTGAAAACATTCCATTTAAATACGCCTTACCTTCTGGGGATTGATTAGGAACACATGCAAGCTCTCTATCTGGTATCGTAATATCATATTTCTTTAACGCTCCTTCAGATAATCTTAAATAATCACTACAAACCTGATGACCAAATCCCCTCGAACCACAGTGAATAAGAATAGCCAATTGACCTTCTTCTTGAAATCCCATGGATTTTGCAGCGTTCTTGTCAAAGATCTCGTTTACTTTTTGTACTTCTAGGAAATGATTTCCTGATCCCAGACTGCCTAATTGATGACTTCCTCGCTTTTTGGCAGTCTCGGAAACTTTACTGGGATCAGCTCCTTCCATCATTCCACCTTCTTCACATACTTCCAGATCCTCTTCCCAACCGTATCCTTGATTGACAACGGATTTTGCTCCTTCTATAAGAAAATCATCCAATGCTGACCGAGTTAATTTGGTCGCCCCCTCACCACCTACTCCAGAAGGAATGGCTCTGAAGAGCTCCTCAATAATAATTTTTATGCCAGCTTTTAAATCCCCCTCGACCAAATCTGTCTTAATTAGCCTCACACCACAATTGATATCATATCCAACTCCACCAGGACTAATGACACCCTCTGCAATATCAGTAGCTGCAACAGATCCCACAGGAAATCCATAACCTTCATGCCCATCAGGCAGCACAACAACATGCTTACGAACCCCAGGAAGTGTGGATACATTCGCTGCTTGATGTATAGTCCTATCCATTAACATTTTTGAAAGTAGGTTATCGTCTGCATAGATCGTAATTGGAACCCTCATTCCATGTGATTCGTCTTGTTCCAAAGTGAATTCAAAATCGCTAATTTTTTTGACTCTGTGATTACCGACTTTGGTTAATAACTCCGACATCTATTATATCGTAAATTTCAGAGGAAGTTATTATAAGCGTTCCTTTATTTTTCTAATGAAGAATTGTCCTTAGAGCAAGGCAGCGTACGTTTGAAAAATTTATTAAATGAGATTTAGTTTGACGAATGACGAGAAGAATTCATGGAATTAAAACTTGTTTATTATAACTCGCAGGCCCAGAAAGTTCTCAGTAGCCTGGAGTGCATACTTTATGTCTGCAAGGGGATAATGATGACTTATGATTTCCGATAATTTGATCTGACCACTAGATACTAGATCCACTGCTTTGTTGAGCATATTAGGCGTAGAACTAAATGATCCTGTAATAGTGGCTTGATTATAATGTAGCCAATTGAGATCTAAATTTGCAGAATGTAGGCCAAGCATTCCAGCGAAAATATTAATCTTAGCATTCTTAGCGGCAATTTTTAATGCAAATTCAATAGCCCTCGGACTACTTGTAGCTATAATAACATAATCGGCACCATAGCCGTCAGTATAATTCAGTACTCGTCTTAGTGTATCTTCATCATACTTTCCATCTACTCCATCTTCGTTGTTAAACAAAAGTGCTAAATCTGCTCCAAGAGAATAGGCTTTGTCCAACCTGTTGGGAATTTTTCCAACCAGGATCGTTCTCATCCCAGCATTCTTTGATAATAGCAAATGAAGTAAACCTATAGGACCATCACCGATGATTGCCATTGTATCTTTCAGATATGCTCTCATTCCCATATTGATATGACAATTCAGGCAGCAAGCGAGTGGCTCAAGCAGAGCCGCCTCGTCATCATCAATACTATTTGGAATAGGAATTAGGCCACCTATCTTAACCAATTGAGGTGGTATGTCGATATACTCTGCAAACCCTCCGTTTATACTGGAGCCAATCTCTTTTAGATAAAGACATAGGTTATATTCACTCCTATCACAATACCTGCAGTTCAAGCATGGAACAATAGGTGAAACCGCAACTCTAGTACCGGATTTTAAACAAAATTCTTTGCCATTGACTATGGAAGCGATATCGTTCCTAATTTCTCCGCAAATCTCGTGTCCTAATATAACTGGTGGAGTTACTTTAAGGTGTCCGCTTCGAAATATTCGAACATCATATCCACAGACCGCACAGGCCTTCAGTTTAAGGATAATTCTTTCTTTGTCGTCAATACCACTTAGATAATTTTTCTTATTAATAATAGATCCAGGACCATAGTATACTGCGGCACTCATATTTCGGAGTGTTAGATGTACATCCTTAAAATATGCTGCTATGTAATGCTTAAATCAAACGAAATTCTTATTTTTCACTTTTATCACTCCCTTGTAACTTTTAATGCGACATATCATGTTCGAGATTATAGAAGGTGCAGCTCAAGCATCCGATAATCCAATGCATATTGCAGGTTAGATTGTTATAAATGAATTGAATTCTCTATGCATGCTTGAAAATTAAGTATAGGCTGGGTTATGGATTACCACTTTAGTCCTTCTGCTTCTCGAATATAATAGTATAAGTATTGTTGGGCATAGCCAGAGTACCTTCCAAAGTATTCCCTCATAATTGCTGAAATACGGTTATATTGAGAGGGGGTCAATTTACCATCTGGACTCAGGGCTTTCGTACAATCAGCCCCTATAACCGATTTATAATGTCTTTCTAAAGCTCTAGCAATCCAAACATCGATTGGAAAAGCTTCAAGCTTGTCTAAAGAAAATAATAGTATACAATCAGCAATTTTATTCCCAACTCCATATATTTCTAAGAGGGCATTTTTTGCTTCGTTGTAGCTACAGTTCGTTAGGGTTGGAATATCGAGCTCATGGTCGACTATACTCTTTGCAATTGCCTTGATAGCTTTAGCTCTATAGCCAACGCCACAGGATCGTAACTCACTTATCTCGGCCTCATGCAAAGTCTTTATCGAAGGGAAAGTGAAAAAATCCCTACCATCTACACTAAGCCTACGTCCAAATTTTTTGGAAAGATTTCTCAGCATTTTGCGAATCATAATAATATTCGTATTACTAGCGCAAACAAATGATAACATACATTGACAAGGTTCCTGACGCATTATTCTCAGGCCATACCCTCTACTTATCGTCTTTGCAAGAAGAGGATCAGCCGATAAACATGCAAAAATCTCTGGAATATCGTCATTTAGTCGGAATACCCAATTTTGCCAATTGTGCATTTCAGGATACGATTCGAAACAATACTCTCGGATTGCTATAACATTATCACTTTCACTGGCATCAATGTAGAATTGTTCAGAAGGTGTCTGTGATATTTTCAAGATATGATTACCGTACGCGCCATACCATTTTTGGTCTATTTTTTCCCATAAGAAAACCTGACCACTATTTATCGTAATTTCGGGATTGAAGAAGTTATCGGAAAAGAAATTACTTGGCAAAGCCCACAGCGTAAAGTGAAATTTTGTTTTATAACTCTACCTTATTTAGATGCGAGTCTTTTATTTTCTTCAGATCATTTCTTAAAGCTTCTATTATTTTGGGGATTTCTCTAGCAGCGCAAGGGAGACAGATACATTGAAAAGACAATGGATATGTAAAATACTTCTCGTTGATTGATATGTCATGCTTACATGAAACACATTTTTTTAGTTTATAAGGGTCGGTATTTTTTATGATCAAGCGTCCATAATCTGATCAATATGACTATAAAAATCTGATTACTGACTTTCTACTAACCTAACCGTCGCAAGATATGTTCGAGTACCTCCTTCCCAGTATTACTCATGCTATTCATACTATGACTATACAATTTACCTACCCACAGATGCATTATAATTCACCTCATTAATACCAATGTAAGCCCTTTCTAGCAGAGCCTATCCATACACAATTAATCTATCCATAAGTTAGTACGGTGCAGCTAGGCTTCGATTACAAAAATGAACAGTACTAGATATATTCACTATCTTACACAGCATTTTTTTTAGCTTTGCTTCACATTGATAATATACAGTGGTGTTAACTAGTGCACCTTTTTTTTCCTGCGCAATTAGTGTCTTCAATTGTACTTGCACATATAAGTTGAATCAGAACACTAAATTCAAAATACAAATTCTTGATCAATCCTGAAATTTGTTGTAGCTATATTTGGATGTTCATGATTATCTGCTCTCCACAGCACGAAGTAATGGCGAAGTAATATAGCAATAGCAATTGTGATATAAAATGAAAGAAAATTTTGGATTTTATGCTCTTAGACATCGGCTTAAATATTTCTATATGTAATTATATGCGTGGTACTCCAAGCAAAATGCCCTAAATGCGGGGAGAAGGTAGAGGTAGATGACGAGACGACAAATGCGAGATGTCACTTTTGTGGGCTAAATCTTTCTTACGAAGAGTATATCGAATTAATGAAAGAAAGAGTCACCAATCTAGTTACAAATTTCCAGTCAAGTCCTGACAACGATCCTTACTAAATTTGCAGTAATTTCAACTGTATCAAAAATTAGTGATAGGCAAATTTTTAATTAATGCCTTCTCAAAAGTACAGATATCACTAATTGCATATTTCAGAAAATAGCTTAAAGATGTCTGACCTTCCTAGTGGAAATATCGAGATTCTAAAAGGTAAGAGTATATGAACTGATATAGTACTTGTAGTCTGCCTCTATTGCTGAAGTTGAATTGCAAGTCATCTGATACTCAATGATTATGCAAAGAATAAATAATCCTGTGTGATTGCTTTATGGATAATTGACCCAGTTCAAAGTTATTATTTCTGATTCCAAAGGTAAAAGTCAAACTCAAGAGCTCAAAGACGTAGCAGCACAGCCTTTCTTAGGTTCCAAGATAGGCGATTTAATTGACTCTACTACGGTAGGTATTACTGGGGGAAAAATCAAGATTACCGGAGGAAGCGATAGATCAGGTACACCCATGCGTTCAGATATACATGGTGGAGTCAGGAAATACGTACTTCTATCAAAAGGAGTTGGGATGCGCGATATCAAGGAAGGCAACAGAATTAGAAAACTTGTGAGAGGCAATCTGATTACTGAGGAAATCTATCAATTGAATTGTGTGTTAGAAGAAGGCATCTTACCCGAATTATCCGCGGACAAAGATAAAGCTGCAAAGGACGATGAAAAGAAGAAATAGAAAATAATCACGATAAGATCTGGAGATATTCGGATCATAGATTATTTCACGACAATAATGACGACTATAATATTGACTGTAATTTACTTGCTTTTATAAATTCTAGATGAGGCCATTGGTCACATGATCGATTAACTTTCATGAAAATACGATAACTACCTTAATATCACTCAGCAAATTCAATATATTGATTGCACTGGAGAGATACGCTACCAGAATGGTATATCAAGGAATATGGATACCAGCCAAATATAAATATAGGTACGTCTGGACACGTGGACCATGGAAAGACTACCTTAGTAGAAGCTATAACAGGGGTCTGGACAAGCGCACATAGTGAGGAACTAAGAAGGGGAATCACGATTAAGGTTGGCTATGCTGACGCTGCATTTTATAAATGCCCAAAATGTCCACCACCTGATTGTTATTCCACTAGTCCAACATGTAAGAGATGTGAAGGTAAAAGTGAATTATTGAGAGTTGTTAGCTTCGTTGATTCGCCTGGTCATGAAAGTCTCATGGCAAATATGTTGTCTGGATCTGCTCTTATGGATGGTGCAATCTTAGTCGTTGCTGCAAATGATCGAGTTCCTCAACCTCAAACTCGGGAACATTTGCTCGCGTTGCAGGTTCTTGGCATAAAACAAATAGTTATAGTTCAAAATAAAGTAGATTTAGTCGATTCTGAGAGGGCTATGCAGAATTATGAACAAATAAAAGAGTTTGTAAAAAATAGCGTAGCTGAAACTGCACCCATAATCCCAGTGTCTGCTCAACATAAATTGAATATCGATGCTCTCATCGAGGCAATTGAGAATGCAATCGAGACTCCTAAACGCATGAAGGATGCAAATGCAATAATGCATGTCTTGCGCTCTTTCGATGTTAACAAGCCAGGAATTCGAATTAAGCAAGTTAAGGGAGGAGTCATTGGTGGTGCATTGGTACAAGGAGAATTTAATATTGGAGATGAAGTAGAAATTAGACCAGGTTTTTATGATGAAAAGAAAGGCAAATACGAACCGATTACTTCGACGATCTCAACATTGGGAACAGGTGCAGGTTTGGTAGATACAGTTAAACCGGGAGGACTAATTGCTCTAGGTACGAGACTGGATCCAACATATGTAAAAAGCGATTCACTGATCGGTTCCGTAGTTGGTAAGCCCGGCGAGTTACCTAATGATCTTGAAGATATTCTCGTTGAAGTTAACCTTTTTGATACTGCAGTTGGTACTCAAGAACTAGTTAAAGTTGATCCAATCAGGGTTAAGGAACCACTGAGGCTAAACATAGGTACTGCAGCAACTGTGGGAACAGTTGCCAACACCAGAGATAACAAGGTAGAAATAAAGTTAAAAAAGCCAGTATGCATGATGCCTAAAAGTCGTGTAGCTATTAGCCGAAGGATAACTGACAGGTGGAGATTAATAGGGGCGGGTATAGCATCTTAGCAAAGTAACTAAACATTGCCAAGAACTTTAACAATTCGATGCACGTTATGCGAAAACCAGAATAGATCGTAACCAATTGGTTTTTTTGAAATATCATAACATGTTTTGTAGGTGAGTTGTAGGGCGGGATCACAGTAACTATGATGAAATCTTTGCTTTTGCAGAGTACGAGGCATTTATATAGGATGACATATTCTGGTTTTAGCCTACACAAAGCATCTTGAAATTCATGTGAGATTCCCCACACAGATGACCTAGTTCAACTAATATATTTTTAATGCCTAATCCCCTCATGGATTATGAGAAAGTTTTTAATCTGGAACTAATCCGACATAAAAGAGAATGAAAGTTCTCGACATTGCGAAGACAAAAGTGTTTAGTCTACATCCCGATGAGACATTGGGTAAGGCTTTGAGTATGATGTCAGAAAATAAAATTCATCAAATCCCGATTGTTGATAGCGATTCGATTTACAGGGGTATGATATTTGCAAAACAATTTGTGAATATAAATGCACTCCCTGAATCTAAAGTCAGGAGCTTCATCTGTAATACACCCATCGTGGAAATGGAAGATCAGCTTGAAAAGTGTGCCCAACTAATGGTTGTCAGTGCAAATAGAGCGTTGCCAATACTCGATAACGGTAGACTTGTAGGCCTAATTAGTGAGACGGACATCCTGAAGACTTCGGAATTCGGACATGCCAGGGTGGACGAAGTTATGTCAGGAGCAATAGTGATTGAAGAAACAACTACCTTAGGTAGCGCGCTTTCTAAGATGCGTCGATATAACATATCACGACTTCCAATAATTAATCCGAAAGGAGTCCTAGTAGGTATAATTAATGCTCTAGACATAGCTGACGTTCTATCTACTCCTCGAGAAAGATCCACGAAATCGAAAGGAATCGGTAGTCTAGCTGCAATCAAAGATATTGAGGTAAAGTCCATTATGAAGCACTCAATTTCTGTTGAAAGGGGGACTAAAGTAAATGATATTATTGGTCATTTCGATAATAACGAAGAGATAGTCGTTGTCGGAGATAAAAGACCCATAGGAATTATTACTCCAAAAGATATCTTGGAATTAATCCTTCCACGAGTTAAAAAGCCTACCATCCATATTGCGCACATTGTAGATGAAGCTACTCGTTCTGAAATCGAAATGCAAATGCTAAAATTTCTGGAAAAGATACAAGGAAAATTGGGAGATATTCAATTGGCAATTGTTTACGTCGACAAACACAAGACTAGGAAGTATTCAATGCGAGCTAGATTATTTACAGATAAAAGAGTTATAGATGCAAAAGGTGTTGCTTTTGATCCCTTAAGCGCGTGCAAGGCCATGGTGTCCAAACTAGATAGAAGATTAAAGTCTGAACATGGCCAAAGAGTTAAAGATAAAAAACATGCGAAGTCGGCAAGAAACAGTATGAGATAAAGGAGGCGCAGATGAGGAGATTCGAACTCCTGATCGCCATAAGGCGAATCGGCTTGCTCTTAGCCTCGTAACTCAAGGCCGACGCATTACTATGTTCGTGTTGTTAGAACACAGAAGACCACTCTGCCACATCTGCACGATTCATATCGTTGGCAAACTTATTATTATATGTTAACAAAAGGACGTGGCTGGACTTTTCACTTAAATCTTTTTATCACTTCATAAGAATACATTGATTGTAGTTAGATCGTAGAAGACCTGCAAAATGAAGATAGAACAACAGCTTTTGATTCACACCATCAAACATTTCGATTGAAGGTTCACTATACAGATTGCAAATTTCCAAGACCGAAATTAGAATCATTATCACAGTGAGTTGTTTTCATTAATTTCAAATTCGCTTGTTGAGAAGACTGTGAAAAATTGATCTTATCTGGCATAAGACCGAGTAGATCTCTAGCTGACAGAATCAAACATAATTCTCATCGTACACAAATATTCACAAAAGAAGGAAGGGACAGTTAAACTGACTATAGACCATAATCAATTATCACTTACTTTTTTGTCTTTTTTTCTCCCTTCTTTGCAGTCTTTGCTGCTTTCTTCTTTGCTGCCATTTGCAATGGAATAAAATAAAGATTTCGTATTTAAGTTTTTTATAACATGATATCAGATCAAATTTTTTAGATTTTGAAATGCCTTTGATCAGTCTTTGTTCAGTATTTTAGTTTCGCAAACTTTGACCAAGTCACGGAAATTCATAGCATCTTTTTCAGAGCCCACAATCGTTCCATAGTGCATAGGTACTACGAATTGTGTAGGTTTTATAAGCTCGTTTGTAGCCTTGGCAGCCTCCTCGGAATTCATAACATACGTTCCGGATACTGGTACCAAAGCTACATCCGGTTTAGTGATCTCCATTTCTGGGATCATATCTGTATCACCTGCATGATATACTCGATATTTATCTACTACTATTACAAATCCTACTTTTTTATCATCCTTGGGATGAAAGCTCTTGTTAGTATTATAGGCAGGTACGACTTCAACAGGCACGTTTTGAATCGCCAAATTGTCTCCTGGTGCAACTCCCTTCAATTCATGTGGAAGTGCAGATAACTTTTCTATGCATTCCGCGGAGGCCAATATCTTTGTATCCGATTTCAAGATTTCCTGGATATCGTCTAAACTCAAATGATCATAGTGATTATGAGAGATCAGAACTAAATCTGCATCGTGAGCTTTTTTACTCGATTCGCTCAATTGGTAGGGATCGATGTAGATAGTTTTTTGTTCACCATTTTTTGTGAAAATGATTTTGAATCCGTCATGACCTAACCAGGCTATCTGAAAAGTGTCATAATTTAGCATGATATATTTCTTAAAAATATTTTTATTTAAAGGTTAATATCTGCTATAGTTGGCGACCATTATTCGATTTTTACTAAGTGTAAAAACCAATATTTCAATTTCAATCAGTTTTTTCTTCAAATTTTTGTCCAAGGTTGCGGCAGCGCATTTATTCGCCTTGGCATAATCAAATATAGCATCGTCCACTGACTGGGATCGGGTCAATTTAACCAATTTGAATTTTGATCGAGCAATCTTAATGGCAGTCCGTGCAATCATAGATCGCTTTGGTCCTGCCATAACTTGAATGCGCCTTAATTCATCCAACACGACATCTGGAACGATGAAGCACAACTTGCCCAAGTCACTCTCCATTATATCAAGTTGTCTAGTCGGTTCAGAAACTAGGACCATTAGAAAACTCGTATCACAAATTACGTTCATGATTTTAATCAGAATAGCTAATATTCATCGAAATATATTCTGTAGACGATTCCTAGGATCATTGCACCTGTCATCGGAGTATTTTGTCTACCAATATCTACTTATCAGCTATTCAATGAGTCTCTACTGGTGATGTTATAGAGATTAGAGGTAAGCGTAGAACTGTTGCCAAATGTTTGCCTCTCTATCCTTCAGATGAAGGTAAGGGTATTATCAGAGTAGACGGTTTGGTAAGAAATAACGCAGGTGTGGCCATAGGAGA
>JARBAU010000070.1 GCA_029237525.1 Nitrososphaerales archaeon
TAATTCTTACCTTCATACTGTCTTATTGTTAGTAGCACTAGATGCTGTCACATCATAAATACAAGTTGCACTATCTATGAAAAAACAATGGTATCCTTGAACTTAGAACACAGTACATAGTATTTGCCAATCTAACGTATTTTGATACTATCAATATCCATACTGGATTATGTTCCTATAAAGCTCCAACGGTGTTCAAAGCATGATTTCTACAGAGCCTAGTTAGCGTAAAATCGAACGTAAGCTGTGTGCAATCACTTTGGCTGCTCAGTTGTTGTTGTACCTTGCTTTGGCTGCGTAGGACTCTGCTGCTGTTGCATCACTCTTGTTTGTTGCTGGAATGCAAAGAATTTCGAATTTTCGGAGGAAGTCATAGCCTCAACTCTTTCGACCAATAGTCTATTCTTATCAGGTTCAGACAGATTTGAATATTGTGCGCAGCTATTTTGGAAAAGAAATCTTTCTCTCTTTAGAGCTTCGGCAGTTGTTCTATATAATAACCAAGTCTCAAAATATTTTTCCATTTGACTTATAGCTATTATAATAGCAACGCCTGCGCTTATAATAGAACTTGCTAGCAACGCTGCACGTTGAGTCACAGAATCTAGGCTCCAGCCACTTGTTAAATTAATGACAGGGATGATTGCGGTAGCGATTATAGCTATAATTTGAAAAGTACGATATCTTGATTTATTAAATGCTGCTTTTTGTGCATACCAACTCCTTTGATCATCGAGACGCTCTTCAATGTAGTTATCAATTGCAGCCAATATAGAATTATATACATCTGGATATTTCGGTTTTTTATTCTATACTTATTGAACATTATTATGCTTATCAAATCTTCAATATTCAGTACAACATATATCACAGCACAATATTCCTAGCACTTATACTTTAAAGTATTGACTATTTGTATCCTATCAATTAACAAGAAGAAGTGGAAATCGCCATAAACAGGAAACGCAATAAATCAAAATATTCATACTTCAAATAGCAGTGCCTAAATTCTATGGAGTTAACATGTGTAGATCATCATTTAATAATTGATGTAAATATCTTGAAATTAATGTTGCTTTTAACAGCTGAAATGTATAATCAATAACGTACTATATCTCCTTGGCCATTATAATAGCTCACGACATAATTTTAACATTATAACGAGGGTTCAACGGTATTTCATGATATTGAGTAGTTTAAATACACAACCACGGTTCCATTATCAAGTATCAACTAGTGATCGATTTGCATATCTTCTTATATATACCATTCATTTTTCTATTTCTTAAAAAGTTCGTTTGTATCAAGCACGTATGCGCGGCCCAAGTGTTTTGAAATTTGCTCGTACATGTCTTTTGTGCCACCAGGACCATCGCTCTCCTTACGATTCCATAAGCATATAAAACGAACTCTTTCGGGCGCGTTTTCGGGTTTCAATGAAAGTGCTGTGTAGAGCTGCCATAAGTTATCTCTAGCATATGCATCTACGCCTTCAGGAGCAGCTCCAATTTCGTCAGGCATAACGTATAACGTTGTATTCGGATTATTCTTTACTTTATAGAATTTATCTTGCCAAATGTTCCCTGCAAAGCTAACAGATTTACGAAGAAAAGTCGGCTCTTCAAATGGAATTCTTATTTGTAAATGCAGTTCACGCTCAAGAACTGACTCTGCAAAAAGTAAATCTCCTCCACATGCACCTCCGCATAATGCAATATCTTCTTTCCCTGCACCTAGTTCGTCTAGCTTTGCAGCAATAGCATTGGCAGCTATGTCGAAATATTTCTTATCATTAGGGAACCTAGGATCAGTCCTTCCAGGAGCATCGATCATATGACCACTGAAAAGAAAAACTGATTTCGGTTTTACTCGTATTTCAGGCTTTTGGATTTTTTCCAAAGCTCGATCAAAGACCTTTATTGCGGCATCAACTTCTTTAGGACGAAAACCTAGATCTCTGAGGATTAAAAGCTGTTGACGTGAAGAGTCAAGGTCAAACCAATTGTTTTCAGATACTGCTACAGCATATTTATAAGCTTTCTCTATAACAGGAGTATCACTTACTAATACCTCGACATCTCCAAGACTAACCCTTGCCCAATAATCCTTGAAACTTGGTGTTCCTTTAGAGAGTGCACTTTGAATAGCCCAACGAATACCTCCTTCTAAAGCTTTGAGCTTTTCAGATTGCGTAATATCTCCAGTTAAATATGCAAGTAAATGCAAAAGTGTAAGAGCATTAATTCCAGAATAATAGTGAATTGGTTCCAGAACAAATGCCTGATAATAAGGGTCTATTGCTTCCCTGAGAAGACCCTCTTCATAAGCAGCATCATCTTTCATCTGTTCTATAGTTTTCTCGTTATCTTCACCTCGCCAAGCTTGCACCCACGCATTTTTTTCCACACGACCTAAAAGAGCTAATGTTTCAGAGTCTCTCGAATTCTCTTGAACCAAAGATCTCATCCATTCTTTAGCAAGTTCAAATTTCTTACACCTTCCCAAAAGAATACCTTTGTACTGACTAGCTATCATATCTTTAGGATTCATTGCCAGCGCTTTTTCTATTTGTTCCAAACCAAATGAGAATTGACCCAAATCCATAAGGGCTTTACCAGCATTCCTATATGCTTCTAGGCGTAGTGCATATATTGGAGCTTCATTAGCTAGAACCAAGATATCTCCAGGTCTTTGCTTTTCACGTGCTACATTTATCTTACTTTCCCAAGCCCATTGTTTTTCCCAAAACTCTTTTGCCTCACCAACCTGAAGCTTTTTCCAATTAGGCTCTTCAAGGTATGGCAAAAGATGGTATACAGGACTAATTTTACGGCCGTACCATGACAACATTGTTTCTCTGCACATGGTACGCAGGGCTGCCTTATCTTTAGAAAGAGATTCTTTGTCCGGCACCCCGTCTCTGATGTTGTAGGAAAGTTTTCTATCTGTATAGACATCAAATGGCATGTAGCTTCGTTTAGAATTTATCTGAACAATCCCGCGAGAACGTAATGCATGTCTGACACCCATCTCATACCACACGTTAGGATTATCAATGGATAGATCTGCTACAACTAGATCAGCTAAGAGGAGTTCTTGAAACATATCTGTGCGTATTTCTCCGGCCTTTTGTTCTTCGTCTGCTCTAAAAACCTCAAATCCCTCTTCTTCAAGCGCAGGTTTAATCAGATCTGAGTAGACCTTGTTAAAATTGATCCCTTCTTTAGTGCCAAAAGGCATTGCAACAAAAACATGCATATTTAAGACTTTACAGCATAACAGATATTCAAATATTTATCGGTGGGAGCATGCTTGGGAAATAACCTAATATATCAAATATTATTTTCTAAAACTTTAGGCCGAGATAATCACACAAAGCAATAAAATTTAAGTCTCCATGAGATTGTCGAAAAGCATGATTATCGGTTAAAATATGGTGCTTCTCACAACAATAGCTGTTCTTAAAAATATGTTAGCAATTGGTTAGTAATTATAACGGATTTTCCATGTATATTCGAATGCTATTGAAGTCGAATGGTAGGCAATTAAAGATGCCGCTGTAGTTTTAAAAACGTATATTGACCTCATTAATGCATATTGAAATATGTCTCTCAAAACTTGTGGCAAACCTTTGTTGAGTATCATTGGGTATGCCAAACAAAGCGCATGTCCTTAGAAACAATATTCACTTATTTTATGCTCTGAACATTTGTTTTACAAGCAGCAAAGAAATATAGCGATGCGTAGCTCTTGCTGCACAAGATAAAAGAAATATTGGATGATGATTGACAATTAAAGAAATGACGGGATCCCTCTATTGTTCCTTCATCAAAAAGCCTGAGCTGTTGTTGCTTCCGCTTTTTTTCCTACTCTTCATCTTCGCTATAATTAGATTAGCCTAATTCCTTTTCATCTTCACTGTCATTAATTTGAGTCTCTTTCAACCTATTTGATAAACCTAATGGCATCATCAATCGTAGTGGTATTTGTAAGTAAATCTAGCCTTGTAGAATAGAACTCTAGCCAAAGATAATGCAGACATCTCTTCTCTTTTCTATTCTGTACTTTATGCCATATTCCATATTTCTCTTATGACTGAAGTAATTGACCATATATCCTCATACGCTCTGCCAATAGTTCAAAGTATCTTGATGTTGTCTTTGGCTTGGCTTCTCAATACGATATATCTATTAGCTATTAATTATAACTAGTCCAATTCACAATATGTCTTCTATCTCTAGTGTATCCTGAACCAGATCTCTTGTATTTAGTCTCTCCATTCTATTTGTTGTTAATACTTTTCCACAGCAGAGCTCAAATGTTCCATTTATTATGAGCAGCCCCTTGGTTGAACTTCATTATAGCGCTTGATACTAGGAGTTATCACACAGGTATGGTGCTATCAATTCATAGCTAAAGTAGGGCTATATAATGGCAGGATCACGAAAACAGGTTAAGTATAAAGGATAGTTGTGAAAGCGCTGAAGATGGCTGATAGGTTACTGATAGGTTACTATAATATAGTCTGTGAGTACCATGTAATTTTAAGGGCTTATTACTAATGTAAATTGGGATCCTCTTCAATACGCCTAGAAAATACACCATTTAACATTATTCTTAAAAACGCGTGGAAAATGTTTATTGTTTATGACTACAATTCTGCAGTACAACAAAAGAATTCAAACAAGTTACAGACCTGGACATTGGTTCTATTTAGAATCGATCGACCGCTTAGATAGGATGTTTTCTCATAGTCGATAATGTTATTAATCGGTTACTATTTTTCATTTCGTTGTAGATCCAATTAGAACAAATACCATGAGATAATGGTATTCATTGGTTATAATAGAAAAGGTTATCTGGCAGCTTTAGGTTGCAATTCTACCCGAAAATTTGTTATAGTATTACCATATACCCATTCTATATAGAATATCCGAATTTATAATACACTACTTATAACGAATACCCAATAAGGTTATACATAGCTTGATCTAGCTCGATTAGTCCTACGGCATATGCCTAACGGTTATAACTAAAAGTAATCTAAATTAGGCGAGTTTACATTTGCTACATTGTCTTCAAGTATGAGTACAAATGGCGATCATAAAAAACGAGTCTTCATTAGTTATGCTCATGAGGATCGTGATGCTGCACTAAGACTTTATAAAGAATTAAAGGATGCAGGATTGGAACCATGGCTTGACAAAGAATCTCTTTTACCAGGCCAAGTCTGGCGTAATGAGATTAGCAAGGCAATCAAGAATAGTCAATTTTTTATGGCGATACTATCCTCAAATTCTGTTGAAAAAAGAGGATATGTACAAAAGGAATTAAACGATGCATTAGAGATACTAGACGAACTTTCGTATTCAAAAATTTTTGTAATCCCGATACGTTTGAATGAATGTAGAGTGTCACATAGAAAAATTAATGAGCTCCACATAGTGGATTTGTTTCCAGATTGGAAGCAGGGTTTCGAAAAAGTACTCGCATCAATGGGTTTTGAAAAAATAAGGAGTAACTTCAATTGGAAAAAACTACTTTATTCAATACGTGAAAGAAAATGTACTCCATTTATAGGATCAGAAGTCTGTCAGCCATGGATTCCTCTTGGTAAAGAGGTGGCTAGTAGATGGGCTGAGGAAAACGAATATCCATTACAGAATTCATATGATCTATCACAGGTGGCTCAATTTTTGGCTATAAAATATGGAGATGAAAGCTCTCCGAAAGAAGATCTTACAAGAGAGATTAACAAAATCCAAGTTCCTGATTTTAGATTGGGTGAATTTAGAAATGCCCCTCTTGCAGTTCTTGCTGATCTTAATTTGCCTATTTATATTACTACTAATTACGATCACTTTGTAGAGAAAGCTCTTGAAACCAGAGGAGGAAAACACCCA
>JARBAU010000071.1 GCA_029237525.1 Nitrososphaerales archaeon
CTAGTAGCGACAGCAGTGAAAGCAACTACAAGGATTCTAGTCTTGGAAGTGGCAGCGATACTGACAGCATTGGCCTTTACACTAGTAACGGTAATAGTTGTCAAAGTCAAGTGTCTGAAGATAAGCAAGTAAGCAATAGGCGTATGCTTTCCTCGGTTTTTAGTTGGCACAATGATTTGCAAAGAACTATTAGCCACAGGGTACCATAGAAACACGATAGCTAGAGAACTGTTTTAAAAAACTGGTTTCTCTGTCTCCCTCTAGGTATGATAATATCGATATGACCTGAATCTCATGTAGAGCTTGACTGAGACTTTAAGTACTGCACCGCATTACAGCGAAAACATCGGTCATATATGCAAAAGTCACCAAGTACTCATTGGGAGAAGATATGTGAGAAAATGAAGATCCAAACTATCAAAACTATAAAAAGACAAGTACAAGACGAGCACTATATCCTGCTAACTATACCATGGCTTAAGCACGTTGTCGACCGCTTGTATTCTGAACACAAGTACAAACTAGCGAATGAAATATTACTCAAAACAATGAAGGATTATGGTTATCTTCAGCAAGTGCCAACTAAATTATGATAAATATGATAACGAAACTCAACGTTACTACTGTAAATTCCTTCTTGCTTTGAGGAGAATCTTAAATACAAGAATTTTCCTAGTCGACTTCCTACAGATCAGTAACATAGCTCTTGATGTTATAACCTTCCCGTTATCTAATCATCTAATAATGGAAAATGATCTTGGAAACATTCTATCCAAAGAGAACCCACGATATAGAATGGATGTGCTTTCAATCTTTGCATCTATCTCATTCTTTGGAGATATTTATTATAATCTATATGGTAATATTCGTGGCGTAGATGGATAAGAAACTTCACTTTCTTATTAGGAATTTATCCTAATTTCTGCTAATTATCTTCTCTAGCATTTTCTAAAGATGTTCCATAAATATTCCAAATATCATAACACGTATTATGTTATCTAGTTTAATTGTTATTGATAAATTGTGATAACCTATCATATGCATTCCACTATCGACTGAAGCACAAAATAACGTACGCAGATTATTACTATGTAGAAAAACGTATATAAACTCGCATATACAAGCCACTCTCGATTATATGATACTGTGGTTTATTCATAATGGCTAATCCAGTAATATATCTTGTACCACATACGCATTATGACGCAATATGGGTATTTAATAAAGAAGATTATTACTATATTAACATTGAATTTATTTTAAAGCAAGCCGTGCAGCTAATGAAGACAACAGATTACAAATTCCTAATTGAACAAACCTTTCTTTTAGAACATATCGAAAATAAGTATCCCGAACTCTTTGTTGACATAATGACTTTGGCAAGAAAAAACAAACTTGAGGTGGCCGGAGGACAATATCTATTATCAGATGTTATGCTGCCTAACGGCGAAGTCTTGATAAAGGAGATAATGGCGGGAAAAAAATATGTCAAAGAAAAATTGCATCAAGATGTCCGTGTTGCCTGGGGAGCAGATGAATTTGGATTTAATGCACAATGGCCGCAGATTCTATTAGGTTGTGGATATAAGTATTTTGCATTTAGACGAGGTCTAGATAAACCCAAACCTTCAGAATTTTTGTGGGAAGGGTTAGACGGATCCTGTATAATCTGTCATTGGATGCCCTTAGGATACAGAGCGGGACTAGATCTAACAAGATTGGATAACTCTTATAGCGACTTAAAAAAGTTTGCAGCGTCTAATCAGATTTTAATGCCTTCTGGCAGCGGAGTAATGGGCCCACAGCCAGAAACACCGGACGTGGTGAAGAGGTGGAATAAAGGAGACCATCAGGATAATGCAAGAATTGTCATCGCCACACCAATAGAATTTTTCAAATCTTTAGAAAAAGAAAAGATTGATTTCCAGATAAGGAGAGGTGAAATGTATTCAGGCAGACTGTCTGAAGTATTTCCTGACAGTACATCATCAAGGATGTGGATTAAACAACGCACAAAAAAATTTGAAAACTCTTTACTTGTATTAGAAAGACTGGATGCTATTTGTAAATTGGAAGGATGCCCCAGTACTCAAGCGCAAGATCAGCTCAAGAAATATTGGAAAAACCTTCTTTTTATAGCTATGCATGATGCCCTACCCGGCACGGGAATTGATGAAGTATATGAAGAAATCAAAGATATATTTGATGATGTAGATGATACATTAAGCAAAACCATACTGGATTGTATTAGTGAACTTGCCAAAAGAGTAAAGGGCGAGCCAGATTTGATTGTATTTAATCCACTTTCATGGGAGGTCAGAAACTGGTGTGAATGTGATTTAGAATTTAATGAAGGTGTTGTCAAGGGGATTGTAGGCTTGAAGTTGAGCTATGAATATGGGACAGAAAATGAAAAAATAATCGACGTAGAAGTTCTGCAACATTCTCTTTATCCAGACGGAAGCTTTAAGACAATAAGAATTGGTTTTATTCCTACAGTCCCTGCGTTGGGTTTTTCTGCTTATAAAATAATCAAAGATGGGAATTGGTCGATGAGCGATTCTAGTACTGTTCATTCTTCAAATGAGATAGGTTTTAAGCAGGAGATTGCCGATGGTTTTGAAGTACAAGTGGATCCGGAAAATGGGATTGTAGCCGTAACTAAGAACGATCTAATGTATTTTAAGGGAAATGAACTAAATGTAGAAGAAGAGTTAGGTGATCTGTATTATCATAGAGAAAATCTCGGATTACTTAAATCTGAAACCGGAAAAGGAGTTAAGTACGGTGCTTTTAAAGCAGATAATTTCAGAGTATTAAAACACAAATTAAGATCCCACATCACGTTGGAAAGCAATTATTATGCATTACGGTGGCCCTACAGATTGACAGATAAATTAAAGCCAATATTATTTAGACATAAATACATAGAGATAAAAAAAGAAATCATTGTATACAATGAATTATCACGTATCGATTTTATAACACATATACATGACCGGCATCCCCACTCTCGAATAAGAGTTAGGTTTGAAACACCAGTCTCCTCTAAAAGCTATTGGTCAGGAACACAGTTTGGTGCTATTAGAAGAAAAACAAATCAATTTTATTCCAACAAAAAGAAAACGAAAATGAGTGAAAAGCCAACCGGAGTCTTTCCTGCGCTTGAATGGCTTGATTATTCAGACAAAGACCATGGAGTAAGTATCTTAAATCAAGGTATTCCATCACATGAAATTAGAGATCATTCAATCTATTTGACATTATTGCGAAGTGTAGTCGTACTCTCCTCAGATGGTATAATGGGACCATGCGTACCAACTCCTGATGCAGCTGAAGTTAGACCATATACATTCCGATATTCTGCATTACCACATGATGGCGATTGGAGAAAGGCTGCAAGTTATCGATATGGAATGGAGATTAATATGCCATTAGTTTCGATACAAGTCGCAAATAAGACCGAAAATACAGAATATGATAAGAATAGATATTTTGGTAGATTCTCTTTTCTGGAAATTAGCCCTAAAAATATTCTCATTAGCACACTTAGAATGAGTGAAGATAGCAAGTCTGTTATAGTTAGGTTTTTTGAAACAGAAGGAAAACGAACTGTAGCCAGTCTAAAATTTGGCAAGATTATAAAATCAGTAATCGTTACTGATTTGCTTGAAAATAAGATTAGAAAACTTGAACAATTTAAGAATTATGTCTTGGAAATAGCAGTCGAACCGTATAGAATTATCACCTTAAAGTTGGAATTTTAGTACTTCTTCTTTTCCTTTTTTGGCTTCAGCGATAACATAGCCATCTGGATCTACTACAATACTACCACCGAAACTCACTAAACCATTATGCATGCCTACAGCATCAGCCTTGGCTACATATATCTTATTTTCGAGTGCCCTAACTATGGGAAGTGATTTGTTTTTTCGTTCTTTTTTTAATGCTTCTTCCTTACCGTAATAATGAGAAGATAAATAGAATAAGATTTTAGAATGCCTGTATTTCATTGCTAGTAGAGGATAGTTTTGATCTCTACATATAAGGACGCCACACTTGATCCCCTTTATATCAAATTCAACCGTCTTCTTTCCTGTAGCGAAATATCTATTGTCGTATTCTGTCAAATTATTCTTATAGTATACTAATAAAGAGATATGTGGCCTAATGATTAAAGCACTATTGTATATTCTACTATCCGAATACCAGGATGAACCAACCACGAGAGAAATGCCATATGAATTTGATGATTGTTGCAATTTTTCGACCCCATCTCTTATTTGTCCCCATCTCATTTTATGATGATTAACTATGTATCCTGACAGCGCACATTCAGGAAAACATAAAAGATCCAATTTACTCTTATGGGCATGACGAATACGGTGTAGAATCTTTAATAAATTCTTGTTTATTTCTGATGTTAATCGCATTTGTACAATACCGATTCGCATATCCCTTTTGACTGTTAATTATTTAGAAAAACCTATCTAAAAACCTAACACAGTTAGAGTGTTGTATGACCACCCCAAAATTTGCTTTATATGGATCTTTGAATTGCACACCGAATGTCTTTGCCCTTGACACTTACTGAGCTGCCAATAAGCGCCACGTATGATAAATTTGAATGTAGCATTGGCATCAAGATAAAATATGCGAATAGTTCACTATTTGGTTTGGATGGTTAAATGATCAATGTATAATAAAATCATAGTACCAGTCCATGTTTCTAAACCTGCAGATAAAGCATTAGATCATGCAGTACATCTAGCTAAATCTATATAAATTAACGGTAGTGTTAATAAGAACGAGATTATAAAACTGTTCGTTATTCATGATCTTCCTGCAATACTTGATATTGAACCTCCTAGGAGATCTATAAGGACAGAGGAAAGCATGCATTTTCAGAGTATGTTAATGAAATGCACGAGTTAAAGAGATCAAATGCAGTCGAACTCCAGCAGCAAGAAAGAGGGCATATGAACCGCAGAGAACTAACGACAGAGGTTTTAATCTAAGAGAGGAAGTTCTTGTTAGCCAGAACAATTCCATATCAGATACAATAATCGAGTTTGAGAATAAAGCATATACATCATTAATTTCAAAGATTGTGTGGCAATTTTGAGAATAACAAGAAAGGTCAAATTCCACGACTCGATATTAGACACGCTAAATCTTATAATTCTTGAATAATAAAATGAAAAAGATTTGTATCTACTATTTATTATTATGTATTATTCATTTCTCTGACAGTACTATTATTTCACCCTTGATTGAGGGATCTTTTATAGAATAATATGGATACTTTCCAGGATTAAGATTTGATGCTACAAATTCGGCATATCCTTTTGGATTGATAATTCCGGTATCAAACAATTTTCCAGAGAGTGGATCACTTGAAGATATACCGTTTGTTATGCTATGTGGAGATGAATCATTATTACCGATAAATACCTCTTCTCCAGGTTTTATTGTTAGAGTTTGTGGTTTAAAAATAAGAGTTCCTTTGTCATTTTTGGTTATAATTATAACACCTGCTAAAGACGAACTGTTTGGAATTGCTGTTGTATTTGTGGATGTGGATGTAACAGAATATACTCGTAGTAAGATCCCATTTTGATTTGCAATAGCAATAAACAGTATTCCAACAATACAAGATAAAAATAGGAACCGCTTCCAATCCTAGGTTAGTTTGGCCATCATTTTAATCCTTAAAAGCATCTAATTTATTTGTAACTAGAAAAATCTGATTCCTTGTTTATCTTTTGATTTTTGTTTATTGATTGTGATTGTCTTTCCTCATATTCCAACACAGGTACAGATATTTGCGATTTCCTTTTCATTATTGATACAAGTATGTATGCAGATAGAGCAACTATTGCGGCTTGTATAACCTTTGTGAGCATGTCTGTTGCGCCTATATCATCTTGTATTCCTATCGAAGGAATATTTATTGTTCTGGTCAATATATAAAATAGAATAAGTGCAAACGAACCAATTATAGCCATGACATACGGTATTTTATTACGGTATCTATTCTCTAATATGTAAATCCCAACAGCAGTGTACCCCAAGCCTATTATGATAAAGAATATCATTTCATTAGTAGTTGCCATTATGTCCTGTGCATCCTTGCTACCCGCAGGCTGATGTGCTGATTGTGAAATATCAGCATAATCCTGAGATGCAACATAAAAGTATATGGCACCTGTTAAGACAACTAGTGCTACAGTAATATATACAATCGTTGCTTTAGGATACGTAGTCAATGTCGAAGTTTGTTTCATTAGCCAATAATTTTTCTAAATGTTATAAAAGTACTGCAAGAACTTTAGTTGAGTACCTGAGAACTGAGTTCTTCTAAAACTTAAATACAGGGAAAAAGAAAATTTTACTATAATGATTTTCTATGACCGAGTCCACTTCTAGCGATAATGACAAAAGAATTCAAATCAAGAAAGACAACAAAAATTCACAAACTCCAGGTGTAGATGAGAACTCACATTTATTTAACTCTCCCATCTTAGCTACTAAATATGCCCATGAAGCTTCCAAATTAGTATATTCAATCGAAAAGAACTTTTACGTGATTATATGCATAATTTCTTCCTTATTTATCTTATCGCTGCTTGACTTTCTACAAGTTCGGGGCATCTTTACAATATCAATTGACTTTGTAATTACAATATTTTCTGCTATTTCTATTGCAATTTTATCATACACTATTCCTAATATAATTAAATCCAAACGAATACTCAGATCATGGGCAGATATGTTTGAGAGGAACTGCATAAGAGCAGGACTAGATATATCAATGATTAATCGGGGTAAAGAAGAAGCTATTCACGCTATCGCTGAGACGATAGAAGAAGTTGGTGAGCCATTACGAAAATATATTTCATCTAAGAACAATTTCAATGAATTTTTAAATGTATCGTATAAATCTATCGACAAAGCTAATGCTGACAGAATATTATTTGACGTGCTAATTGACTCTGAACAGGTAGTAAGAGTGGAGAATAACGATACAGACGACATTATTACTAGTCTTCAAGATACTCTTAATGATTATGGCGCAATAATAATTAAAATTATTGACGGTACTGTAACGAAAGATATAGTCAAATCATTTTTTAATGACATAAAGTCATACAAATTAGCTTCAAAAAATAAGGTTCATTTAGCGATAATAATTGGCGAGGATGTGCCAGAAGATTCATCTGAATTAGCTATGAAATTAGAACGAAAAGGACTTATATATTTTGTACTCGTAGAAAAACCCTCTCCATTGCATGTCGAGCACCCTGCGTAGTAATGCCGTAACATTGCAACTAATAATATCTAATCACAAAATCTTGAAAAATTATGAATTGAACTAGTAGCTAATAATATAGTAATCATGATAACAAATTAAATTGCAAAAAACAGGGAAATAGAGATTCCAGTAATTATACATTCAATGTAATTAGAAATTTTTCCTTATTTAGATGCATAGACAATCGGTTTTTGAATCTTTAAAGATATTTCAACTATTTATTGAATCTAAGAAGATTCTGATCTAGCTTAACCAGGTTAATGTAAGTTTATTAGGAATGTACCAAGGCATTGTGCTAATGTTAATCGAGAATAATCAAGAATGTATATATATGACGAAAAATGAAACGACCGATCATAATAATATTTGTATGCACTTGGCTCAGAAAAGAAATAATGATCTTTAATTGTAACCACATTCAAAATTATCCAACAAACGTTTATTATAATAACAATAAAAAAGTGAGATCTTACCTGTGAATTTGTCTAAGTCTAATATCTCACTAATCTCATCAGCAATTGAATATTATGATGCAATAGCAGCTAGCAAAAAGAAATCCACTATTACAAAAATTAGCAAATGACTTATCAGATAAATTGATATTATGATACATTTAGCTGCAAATATATGATCCGATTCCTCAACAATCTTGATTCAAATAACATCGTTATTCATAAAACCCCTAATGAATTAATATGACATTGATTTAGCTTTATTTGATTTAATTTGCCATCATAAAAAACTAAGGTTTTCGTCAATTGAATCAAAGTAAAAAAAACAAGAAAAATAAACTTCGTTTTTCTTCAGAGTTTACCATGCTCTCTATACTTGAATATCTTTGTATCAATTCTTTGAATGGGCCGATCAGCAAGTATCACGTTCTCACTAAAGTGCCTGGAATTAAACAGCAAAGACAGGATAGGGTATCTGAAATCATGAATATATTAGAAGAAAATGGTCTTATTGAATCGATTAAAACTTCTTCTGAGTCTACATTCTACCACGTTACTGACAAAGGAGTCAATGCATACTCAAAGTGGGTTAAGGACTTTTTGGATTTTACTAGGTTTACTCATAATAAGCTAAGCAAGGATAAAGAAAATGATAGATATCAGAATAATTATTTATTGCTAGTATAATTTTTTATTATTAAATATATCACATGTCTAATACCAAAATAATACAATCGCTAAGAAAGATAGGTTCGTAAATGTCTGTGGCTATTATGTATGCAGATCGGAAGTTGCATAATTTATTTCAACTTTTCTCATTTTATATTTATAATATCTAAGAGACCAAATCAACCAATATCTAGTATGTGATCATCATTTTTTGCGACGTCCAAATAACCAGTCAGCTGTTGGTAATCATTATAATAGCAGATTTATTCTAATTTCAATACTAGCTTCAGTGATAATCTATGGAAAATGACTATTGTTCTATAGTATCCTGAGTAAGAGATCTTGGAAAAAAGAAGGCAGCACATATCGTATTCAGCATTGATATGCGAAATATACTTCTTAATTGTGAAGGGCAAGACTAAATCTAGAAAATGCGTAGCTATGTGTTAAAATCATATGTCAGCTAAATAAGATCAAATGAAGTTTTCGATAGAAAATTTTGTATTTGGTGCCATTGATGGTACAGTAACAACATTTGCAGTCGTAGCAGGCGTAATTGGAGCATCCTTATCTCCTTCAGTTGTTTTGATATTAGGATTTGCCAATCTTCTTGCAGATGGGTTTTCAATGTCGATCGGAAATTACCTAGCAACAAAGACGAGGCACGAATACATAGCAAAGGAAAGGAAGAGAGAGGAATGGGAAATTGAAAATATGGTTGAACAAGAGAAACAAGAAATTCGAGACATATATGCCAGAAAAGGCTTCAAGGATGAGTTACTAGAAGATGTTGTTGATGTGATTACCAAAAAGCGATATGTATGGATTGATACTATGATGAGAGAAGAGCTTGGCCTAATTGAAAGTAAAGGTAGAGCATTAGATAATGCACTGAATACGTTTATTGGCTTTAGCGTTATAGGCTTAATCCCACTAGTTCCATTTATTTTTCTTATTTTAATTAGTCCTTCCCATATTACTGCAATTCCTTTTTTCTATTCAGTAATTTTTACCGGTCTTGCTTTTTTTCTGATTGGGTGTATAAGAGGAAAAGTAGTTGAGAAATCCCTGTTTAGATCTGGTTTGAGCACTCTATTAATAGGTGGAATTGCGGCTTCACTTGCATATATGGTTGGGCTTACTCTCGCTATAATTGTAAAATAACCATCTGAATTTCATATATCTTGATAGTACATCATGACATTAAATCCTGTATTTGACATCATACTTATAGATTAATAATTAGAAAGTTAGAATTGGAGGGATCAATATACACCATGAGAACAAGATTCACTGATTTTCTTTTTTCTCAAAAAAGGAATAAAAAAATTGGTTTGTTATTAGGCCCGACGCTATTTCTTGTAATCCTTCTGTATCCTACTCCCCAGGGCATGGAAAATATCACAAAATCAAAAAACCTTCCACCATTTTCACCCCAGATAGCGTTAGGTACTATGATCTGGATGATAATTTGGTGGGTGACAGAAAGTATACCTTTGGGCCTTACAGGACTTTTGGCTCCATTTATTTTTGTGATAAGTGGAATACTTTCAGCGCGTCAAGCACTATCTACGTTTGCAGATCCGATAATTTGGATATTTATATCAGGGTTCATACTTGCTGCTGCCTTTCACAAATGGGGTCTTGATAAGAGAATTGCATATTTTTTTGCAATGTTGTATAAAGGCAGCAATCCACAAGTTGCGGTACTCTTCATTATATGTCTGCCAGCATTTTTGTTGACTATGGCTGGGTCCATTACTGTGTCTGCAGCCATCCTATTTCCATTTGTTATTGCCTTTCTCAACACTTTGAATATTCCTACTAGTAATTACAATTCTAAAAATGACAGTAAACACGGTAAAGACAATAAAGATAAAGATAATAAAGAACAAAACCAAATTCCGGTATCGAAACAAAATGACAATAATAATGGTAATTATTCAGAAGCTAGTTTTCTTGCGCTAGGACAAGCTGCAACTGCAGGAGCTATGCTTTTCTTGATAAGCACTGCACCTAACCTTATTGCAAAGGCTACTGTAGAAGAATTTGTTCCTGGTAAGACAATATCTTTTACAGATTGGTTTATTATTGGCTCACCTCAGGCAATAATTGGCCTCTTGGTTTCTTGGGCAGTTATTTTCCTAATGATGAGGCCAGAGTTTCATTCTCTTCCTGTAAGTAGGCATCAATTTAGATCTAGCTTGGAAACTATTGGAAAAATTACTAGGGAAGAAAAAATAATACTATCCATACTTCTATCAGCTTTGATTTTATGGGTTGTTCCTTCTATTTTAAAGTCTCTTATTAATGAGTCTCAGTTTGGATTTTATTCTGGTTTAATTAAAATGTTGATAACCAACATTCCAGAGTCTATCCCAGCTCTGTTAATAATTCTAGCTATTGCTCTAATAAGACCCAGACGAAACGCACCGTTATTGACATGGGATGAGATGACAAGATCGGTAGATTGGAACGTTGTAATATTATTTGGAGGAGGGCTAGTACTGGGATTGGGTGTCGAAAGTAGTGGTCTAGCTTCTTGGATAGCTCTAGAACTATCTTCTAACTTTGGAACTGAATTTACATCCTGGTCGATATTTGGAATAAGCGCAATCCTTGGCTTTGTTATGTCTTATGCAGCATCCAATACTGCATCTGCAGTAATTGTTTGCCCTTTAGCAGCTACACTTGCAATTGGCGCAGGTCTAAATCCAATTCCACCGATACTAGCTGCGGCATTAGCATGTTCAATATCTAGTTCTATTCCTTCCACCACACCTCCTATGGCAATTATATATTCATCTAAAAAGGTAAAGATTTCAAATATGTTCAAGACTGGTATCACATCAGATCTAATAAGACTTGTTATACTCCTACTTTTGGGCCCAATACTCATAGGATTAGTATTTAAATGAGATTATCGTCGATGCTGCTAGTACACCATCTATTTTTGTACAATATTCTTCAACTATTAATCATACAGTAGATCGATATTCATGATAGCATGTCTGGTTTTGATGATTGGTTTTGACATCGGATACAATGATCACCGTGGTGGTCATGTTAGTGATAGCATACGGCGAGGTAATATTAAAGTCAGTTCTGTAGAACATTCATATTTTCCAATCTTCCACGAATATAATCAATCATTAAATCTATAGTCTGAATAATAGTTGGACTCAAAATCATCAGTAGAATATTTGAAGGACATAGATCAAAGTGGGGTACTATAGGTCTTGCAGTACTCGCCCTCATCTTCGGGCAATGGTATTCCAGATAAGTACCGGAGTTTTCGTGGTATTTATGTTGGGTGTTGGTCTACTATTCGCTGGCATCTTACATCTTGTATACAGATTTGGAAATAAAAGAGAGCTCTGCATGGCAAAGAGGATTTAGCATCGGTGCAGATGCATTAGCTGTTATTTTATAATTTTTGGTAATGGGATCTCCTTACGCAGGGGCAGTTGCTATTTCTGTCTTTGTAGGGATAGCGCTGTTAATAATCGGTATAGAGGTTACTGTAGTAGGGATCACGGGTAGAAAAATGCCAATGATGCACTCGGTATAAACCGCTAAATTGAATGCCTTACCCACCATATATATTTTATATATATAATATTTTATTGTACTGAAAAAAAACAAATTTGTTACCTGCCAGATTAGAATTGTTAGCCTATATATCTTTTGATAGTCGATTTAGTTATATAACCTTACTAATGTGAGAATATACTGCACTGCAAGAAGGTGTACTCCAAGTCTTTATTCATTGTTGTCACAAATTCTTACACGGGAAGAGAAGAAAAATACTATGAATACCATAAGAAATGGCAATTGTAATCGTGATGGTAGGAAAGATCTGGGCTACTGGAAATGGTTCTTTATCTTTATTACTATAGGTATCGCTCTTTCTCTTACTATTCCATTTCCAATTTCATTTGCAGTTTATATTCTTGTGTTTTTTTAATTGTTTTATTGCGTATAGACCATAATCTAAAAAAATATGGCGTACGTGGTGGAATAAGAGGCTTATATAAGTCGTTATTCCAGACCGTTCATGACAGTAGTAACGATAACATAGAAATGTCTTCAAATTAGCATCGAGGGGGTAATTCTACATTTCTATTGTTGCCTTTACAGATAATTCAAGCTGATCATAATACCAGTTTGATGATGCCCAAGGCTTCAAACTGTTATTTGTGAACGTTTACGATTTCGTTAGTAGTCATTGGAGTTAGGTAGCTATTCTTGCAGCTTCTTATTCTTTATCCTAAGTAGGTCTGTTGCATAAACCCACATCACGAGATCGTCTTCGTCAGGGTACCGCTTCCACACATGTGTGCCGATGTAGCTCATATCACAGAGCTCTTTCTCCTCATACGAACTCCATGCTCTTGCACACATCTCACATATTACTATAATGGTGGGTCTGATCGTTCCCATGCTAAGACTAATCTCTTAGATATGGATAGTTGTCTTTTTCATTCTGCCAACCCATTACAAGATAGACTACAATCCCAAAAGTTGCCATATAAATAAAGTACATCTCGATATCTACGGCCTACCTGCTCGTCGTAGAATGTACATATTCCTTGTTTTCTGCCAAAATACCAGCCATTTAGTTTCGTCTACTCTGGACCATATCTCTGAATTATCTTGTTTAGCAGCTGCAACCGTGCCCGTATTACTCAAAACCCTTGGTTGGTTAACAGTGTAGCGTACCCCACTGTTTGTTCTCGGAAATCTCGTTTTCGAGTTCTACTGCTAACCAGTCTCTTTCTTCCTTGAAAAAAGTGAAAGAAAATCTTAGTCTTTGCTGTTCCTGCAGTGTTGATGATAACATTGCAGTACCTACAAACAAACACTCTAACCTATTTGCTCTTCCAGCTGGTGCTGTTCTTGTTCTTCTTACGATGACATTTATCGGAGTGTAGTAACAATGCTTTTGCATCATGTTCTATTGGTTTACCACATTCTACGCATCTTGTTTTTTTCATTAAATCTTGTTGCTAGCCCCCTTTTTTATTATCTTCAACTTATCATACAATTTCTGCAATTTCTTAGTACCTTGTTTAAAAGATCTACTCAAACTGTAATCC
>JARBAU010000072.1 GCA_029237525.1 Nitrososphaerales archaeon
AAGAATTGTACCATGAATTGTTGTATATCTCACATTATGGGTATTAAGAAAGGTTTAAAAATTGGAATTAATGCGGGATTAGAATAGTTAGTTACTGTAAATTCTAATTTAAACAAATCAGAATATTTAATAGGTTTCCTTCCATATGTCTCTGTGTATAGCAGCATTTTGTCTGCTCGTTGACCGCAGCATCTGATACCACTCATCCAAACGATTGTTTGAATTTATTTTAGTCTGATGGTTATGAGATGAATTCGATTTTGTCTACAGAAGCTTTTGGAGAATCAAGATTTCATATACATGATCTTGAAATTAGTAAGTATGATCCGTTAGTATTATGTTGTCGGCTGGACTAAGTTAGGTTAATAGTAGTTTGTTATCAGTTTTTTGGTATTGCTATTCGCATTTGCTTGTACCAATACTTCGTGATATTACTTATATTAAATCAATGGGCTGGCTTTGATTCCAAATAATTTGAAATAAGGCAAGATACGATGAGACAATCAATTTACTGTTAGAGTATATAGATATTCCAGCTGCATCATACATGTTGTCTTTAGTATCGTCTTTTGTCTCTACTATGATAGATTCTTTTCTATCAGCTAACACAATGACAACCATACTACTACTACTACTACTACTACTTTCTGCATTTTCCTTTAGACTTCTGATATCGAGTCCAGATAAAGCCTTCTTCAAATCCTCTATTGTTTGCATAATCTGATTATCTACAGGTGTAAGTACTCTAAGTCTAACATTATTTTGTGAATAAACATCTTTCAAAATCTGCATAGATAAGCCTGTGCGCACGTTACGACGAAAAGAATTGATTGTAGGAAAAGCCACCAATAACTCTTCTTTTGCAGAAATTGAAATATCATATGCACGATCTATTGATTCCTTTGTATTTTCTATAATCTCTACGTTAGCTAACATATCAGTGCAATATGTTCGGTAACAGCTGCTATAAGTATTGCTCCTGTTGTCAATATGAAAACTCACTCATCCCAAAGAATGCAATTGGTTGTCACTACAAATGAAAAGTGTTGCGTTCGGTTCAAACCACATTAACCTAAAACTTATAGGAATACATCTATTTATTGATAAAGTCGTTTCTCCAGATAACCATCCTGCAGTCAGCTACAAATCTCTCTCTATTGCCTATTCTGTGGGTTATTTTCGGTTACTTCATGATTTTTGGTTTTTGCGCCTTGCATAAGGCATGGTGTATGACAAGTATATTATACTTTAGTATAACTTAAAGTTCGAGATCTGTAAGTATGATTGATATCGGTATTAAGAATCATTTCTGAAATCGATGATTGCTTCGACCACATCATTCATATAGTTATGGTTGATGTCTAAATTGTAGCTAGACTCTTGCTAGGTATATATTCTTAGGTGTCTAGCATCGCAGTGTTATTGGTCTTGGCATTTAGAACCTGCTTAAAGTTATACGTCCCACAACGATAAACCGCTTGAATCAAACGGTTTAAATTCTAAGCATCTGCTCAACTCATAGATTCTTAGTATTTAGTTAGAGACTAGCCAAAAAGAAATAATATACGGTATGAAATGGGTTGTTATTGCTGTTGAGTGGAATTCACAATTATAGTGTTGTCTTTCCCATGACCCTTTGAACTGTCATTTTCGCATATGACATTTATCGTTAGATCATCATTTCCGCACCTGTTTTGTTGAGTGGATGATCCTGAGCTCTTGTTTGATGCGTATCCGGTATGTGGTGTCAAGATTACTACTGTTCCAATAAATAAAGTCATTAACACTGCGCACGATAACATTGCTTTTATGTTCATGTTGTTCATAGATGTGAAACTATCCTAACTGGATATTATATTTAATTTAGGAACATCAATACCCCTAATTAAATCTGATTAATGTTTTTCAAAAAAAGATTAGAATATAATTCATGTTTCTGGCTCTTGTTAATATTTGACTATGATAGTTTTAGAAATAAATATTGTCTTCATGAATTATCTTAGTGTTGTTATAATCGTTTTTGTAGATGATTTTCATATTTTGTTTTGCCCGAACAAACTTCTAATATGACTGAACTTGAGATATACATACATGTTGACTTGTGTTTACTTTCTCATATTTTCAAATGATTTTCTTCAATACGACTTAGTTAATTATGATTAAATCTTTTAACAAATCTGGAAATCACATGATATATTAATTCTTCCTATATTCAAGGATCGTAATTGACTCGGCACTGTATTTGATTTAGAAGTTGATGCGTCTTTTACTTTTCAATCTAGATCATACCTTCAGATATTGTGGCCAAAGTTTATGTACCTTATCTTGCTTGGAATTTCACGGTGTTGATATTTCCTATGTATTCAAATCTCTGGTACCTCATAATCATAGAAGATAGTTTGCTTCGTAGCAGACAACTAGAAACCTTGTAATCGGCTCTATGTTGAATAACCTATTTTCTCACGTATCCAATGAGGAGTTTGTCCTAATACAGAACTGATACAATTTTATCTTACGGATTTGTTTCAAACTTCAATGGCAACACGAAAACCAGTCTTACTCCTTGACAAGTCTGAAGATTCGATAAAAGCCGTTAATCTTTTTAGAAATTCGGGCATAGATTATGTAGAATATGATATTAAGAAATTTGAAGAAAGTTGTTGCGGTGAACTACCTACAACAAAAGCTCCCTCTGTTTTTGCTGTTGAGGGAATCTTTAAAGGGTTAGAAAAAATTAAGGAATATGTCTCATTGAATAGAGGTAGTGCTGAATCTAATATCTAATCAGAGAGTGCGTGCATGTGATAGCTACTACACAATTAGTGGAGTGAATTTAGAACATCACGTATTGATGCTCCATTTCCAGGTCCGCCAAAAAAGAATACGATGCCCTAACATGTTCCAAAAGTTACTTCAGATTTACAGAACAAGAAGGTGCCGAGGAACACTGTCAAAGTGGTGTTCCGGCCATAGGTAACCAGAGTATATTTGATCGGTTAGATAAAATGCTTAAAGTATAAGCAATTGGAATGGACTTTCGCGTTTGATGGTTAACTGTAGCCTTCGACGTAACTAGGTCACTATGTCTCATATTATTATTATAGCTAACGTTAGAAAGAAAATAGTTGCAATTTTAGATGTATAGATATGAGAAAAAACTGATTCGGAGGATTTGGTAGGAAGAGGATTTGTTTAGATTCAAGTCACATAAACATGATGACTTTATATACCAAGTCCCCATAGTCAAACATAATTCTATTTGGCAGCCTTCTTAGCTAAAAAATAGCACAACTAGTAAAGATATAAAGTATTAAATCTTCCCTGTGTAGGGAATTACCGCTACTATGACGAAATCGGCAGTCGATGCTGTGGAATCGTTATTGTTAGTAGTGCCCAGCATACCTGTCAATCCCATTCTAACTACTTGTGGTAAATTCCAATTGGCATTAGCCGCTGTACTACTACTACCAATTTGAAGAGCAGTTAGTAAAGAAAATGGATTAACTTTGTTTGTGTCATTATTTGCTCCTCCAAATCCTCCAAATCCTTGCATAGGCCCACCCATCATCATTGGGTTAATCATTGTATTATTAGTATCATGTGCCATCATTTTTCCAGATTCCGAAGCTAATGTTATGAGATCTTTAAGATTCATTGGTGCTCTTATTGCAGTCACTGTAACACGGGGTGGTAAAGACATGGTACTTGCATTTACGTCATTAGCTGAAGGTGCCAAATGCTTCAAAGTTACAGATATTTCATTATTTCCCAAAAGATTAATTGATGTCACTTTTACTCCGTTGACCGTGCTAATACCGACAGAACCATATATAGACGACGCATTGAGCATGTTGTTTGCCATGCTTAATGGATTAAAATTCATTCCAGTGCCGCCATTTGCCGTACGCATGCTATTAGCATCCATAATTGGTTGTGCTAGCGTTGTTTGAATGGAATTTGTTGTTGCTATGATAGCTGTTAATATCAACAAGGCAGTAAGACCTAAAACTGATTTTATTGAAGTACGTTTTGTCTTGTATATCAATATGTAATTAAGGAATAGAAGACTAACTAATAAACAATATTCTTGG
>JARBAU010000073.1 GCA_029237525.1 Nitrososphaerales archaeon
ATGTTCTAACATTTTCTTTATCTGTTTTCTTGTATTTGCTTAATCTGTTGCGTTACCACTGCCATAGGGCAAAAATTTTTTTATTTTTCTCCAGTTAAGTATAATGTCGTTCATTTCACAGAACAATATTACAATTGGGAACATACTATGAACAGTTCCTGCAGTAATTTCACCGGTACTTATTTTGGCTTGTATAAATAAAACATAATCTTCAACTAAGCGCTGGAATGACATAACTCCCTTTAGACTATCATCTGCATACTTCGAAACAATCTCCTTAATCGTTAACTTAGTAAAATTACAAAAATGCCAAAGATATTGCTTATATAACTGAAGGATTTTCTCAGAGTGGAGAGTGTTTTTGAATAGTTGATATGACCTTCCTACAAAATATTTGTCATAATTTAGAGACAACCGCTCTTCATTTTTTGTGAATTTCTTTACGTTCTTAACAAATGAAGGGATAATGAAATGTATACCGTGTTAATTGGTTATTCTTAGTTGTTGGTTTGTTAGGCGTATTTGTATTTGCTCTACTATTATATATCAAATTATGTATTAATTAGTATATGGAAAGTATTCACTGTTATGAGTGCGGAAGGGCAATCACTGAATCTCAACCTATAATTTTTGCTGATAGCAAGACAATTCATAAATCATGTGCAATTACATTGCAATGTTATGACTGTAGTAAAGTTATTGGTTATCAAGTAAAGGGCAAAAGCAGTTCCGACAGAATAATTGTTTGTACTGAGTGTGCAAATCACAAAAGGGAATAGGTATGAAATTGTAATCCTATTATGTGACGCATAAATATTCATTATCCAAAAGAAATGAAAAATGCAATACGAAACTGAAATGTGAAAGTTTGTTGTTGTCAATAGTGTAAAATACTGTGATGATATGATGAAGTTTCCTAAAAATCGTACACCATAATGATGATTTTCTTCATAAAGGAAAAAGAAATAGTCGATTGCCATTCTAACTGATCATGCTCAAATGATTGATTGATTCAATTTATATTGTATAATCTATCGAAGAATCGATATCTAACATAAACACTATTGGGCTACTAATAATGCAGAAAAAATGTTAACTTAGCATTGCCATTGTTTATACCAAAAGATATTTTAATATGCTGAAAAATAACAAAACTATGAGAAACCTGATTACGGTATCATCTTCTTTTGTTATGGCATCTTTGATCCTCTCTTCTATACTGGTTCTAACAATCACAAATAAATTACTGCCAAACATTATGACAGTTGCAACAAGAGAAAAAAGTATGATAATGAATGTGGCAACTGTTGCTACAAACACTAACACAAATACTACAGACAATACATCTTCCACTCCTACTAATGTTGCTCAATCAGTGTATCAGTCACAAGCAATGCCAATACCACAGTCAGTTGGAACTTTTATTTGGTATGTAGTGAATGAAGCACATGAAGATGCAATTAATGAGAGACACAAATACATCAGTAATCATAATCCTATCTATCTCCCAATGAACTTGGTAATGCATCAAGGTACTGCTATCTCCTTTCTTGATGCCGATGCTCCATGGGATACCCCACATCCTCACACAATAAACATTATGGATAGTTCTAACAAAATTGTTTATACTACTGGTAGGTTAGAATATACGAATAGTTCAGATGCAAAAGTCTTACCGATAGGACATTATACAGTGCAAGATACAAAGTATCCTTGGATGAAAGGTAATCTGACCGTTGCTCCTAATCCTCAAAAATCAGTTGGAAATCTAATAATGGGGGGATTTTACACTCCAACAACTCAGGTAGCAAATAACAAAGATAATGATGGTGGAACTCACCCAGGATGGCTCGGATATTACAAAGAACAATTTGCAAAAAATGGATTTAAGATATTGGACACCTTTAACTTTCATTATGCTACATGTAAATACTGTCCAGGAGGATTTTGGCCAGATCAGAAAACTGCAGACCACACACTCATAATCTATAGTACAAATCAGCCATTGAAGCAAGCTCTTGACAAGCTTAGTAAATTAGTATGGGATAATGTTTACATATAATTAAAAAACTGTACAAATTCATAAATCTTTTAATTTTGTCTACTAATAATACATAAATACAAATCGTTTCTATAATTCAAGATCATATAACTCTATAGAATTAGAATTAGATCTCAGAGAATGATTTGTAAAATTAACACCGTATTTTTATGAAATTCAATTGTATCTGATTTAATGAGGATATCAGATTAAATCCAATTCTAGTGGTTGTCGAGCGTAATTTGCGATAACGTGGATAGAGTGATAGTTGACTTGCATCACTAAATTCAATTTTTCAAATCAGTCTATTATTATCCTCAACTTTATATTTTATATTTTAATTATCTTATGCGAAATTATTGTTTATTAAATTATATTTATACGACAACTGTTGTTATAGTTATATCAAGTTTTTCTAATTGAGCGTAGTAAGAACAAACAATGGCATAGGTATAGAGTTTGTAAGTTAAAATATGAGAAAGTTATATGATATAGTAATAGAAGAATAATAGATGACTAAAAAGTGTCAACATAAAAGTGTAATTATTGTTATATTTATTTTGATTTCATTACTAGTTACTATGATAAGTTTAGGTGTATTGCACATAGCCGAGGCCACCACAAATAATAGTGAAAATAATCTAGGAAATCAAATAAGTAGTATTGTTGACAATTTTATTGGAAAAGTTAAAAATAGAATAACATCTTCTTCTTCATGTTTTGATATAGGAATCCCTTCTACAGGTACAGAAACCCAAAATTTTAATGGAAATAATAGTAGTTATAGAATATCAGGGATTGGCAGCGGCTCTGGTAATAAGATAGTATCAAGTAGCATCAGCAGGAGTAGTAGTACTTCTAGTGCTCTTGGGAGTATGGCTTTAAGCGAATCAGGCGAGGATCGCAGCAATAATATTGTATCAATATTGGGTGGTAGTGACGATCAAACTGATGACTCTATAATATGTGGAAGTCCAGGAAATGACATACTTGTAGGTAGTTCAGACAACAATATTATATATGGTGGCGCAGGATACGATAAACTATTTGGTGGACCTAAGAATGATATTCTAATTGGTGGACCAGGTGCAGACTATTTTGACTGCGGTCCTGGAAATGATACTATAAGAGATTATCATCCCTCAGAAGGAGATACAAAGACTAATGATTGCGAAAATTATTAGTATAGATGATCTTACACTATTCTATACGTCTAAAGCAAGTTTAGATTATAATGAAATTGGAAATTGGAAATTGGAAATTGGGTCATATTGATGTGATATTAACTAAAATTTGTTTCATAGTAACTGCAAATTCTTGACAAAACAAAGTTCACCAACTACCGTTTAATTTTAATATACTTTTGTATTTAATAAACCACTACCATTTGCGCACATCTCCTTCAAGAAGCCCACTTCCTAGGTGTATTCTGTCTATATGTTTTGACAAGTCAGTTTTATTATCAAATTTTGATTCGCAATAAGGACAAACTATTTTCACAATTTGTTCAGTATTACTTGCCAGATTTGGAGATTCAACTTCAGCTAATTCTAGACTCTCTTCTGGCATATTTCCAACTATTGACATAAGTGTTACAGAACCGATTGGAGAAATGGTCTTGATACTTTGTTTTGATTTTTCATCTTGCATTGATATGATCCCATCACTATTTTTTTTCGTTCCTGTTACCAACAATCTTCTTATATGATTTCTTCTCATCAAAGATATTGCATCCTTGATCAATATTCCCTCATCTACAGCAACAATTGGAGAACTCATTATCTCTCCAATCGTAACTTTATATGGTCCTTTATTTTCTGCTACAACTCTATATAATATATCGCGTTCTGTGACTATGCCAATAGGATAGATATCTGGTTCTTCCCCTTTTTCATATCCCTTCTTTGATTTTGTAACATACACTGAAGATATACCTTTGTCTCTCATTATTTTTACTGCTTCAATAATAATCGTATCTTCATCCAATGTAGTAATAACTTTTTCGACTACAGTTCCTATTTTCTGATTCAAAGAAACTGAATACATATAATGGAAGTTTATTACTATCCAACTATTATATTTTTAATGGTGGATGTGAATGCTGATATTGGGAAGTAGTTCCGTTTGCAGACGGAGGCTTTAACGCCGTCAATGCACATATGCTTTTTAATATGCACTTTTTAGAAGATGAGATTCATTTTATACTTCAGGGATAAG
This sequence comes from Nitrososphaerales archaeon, assembly GCA_029237525.1. GTDB lineage: Archaea > Thermoproteota > Nitrososphaeria > Nitrososphaerales > Nitrososphaeraceae > JARBAU01. The sequence continues at coordinate 4,259 of JARBAU010000073.1, forward strand.
AAGAATGCTAAAGCCTAAAGGGTTTGAACTTCTTTTCTGCCAGAAACAATCATCACAAATTCAATCAAAATCAAACAAAACAAACTGCAATGATTTAAGACAAGACTTTATAATCAATTACTTCTATTTTTTCCGATCTATATTTATACCAAAACATAGCTAGCAAGTATAGCTAGGCTAGTTGTTGGTTAACTGATAGAACTTGTATGTATTTTCGAGAATTACAATATCAAGACAATGTTCCCACGATTCCTATCATCTGTGCTAAGCTAAGCAAGTCAGATAATTCTATTCCTTCTATCACATCCAGGATATGGTCTTAGTCAAATAATCGACTCTTCACTTGAATTTATAATTTGATCGTATAGTTTGAATGTTTTAGCTATTCGCCGGTCCGGTTCGATCTTCACAAATGAGGAATCATGCGATCGTTCGATTATATGATTCCAGTAACTTTATACTTATCATTTAGAAGTAGATGATCTAATTACTACTACCGCCAGTCATCTATCAAATATACATCAGAGCGATTGTAGCCTGGTTCGTTAGGCCTATGCATAGCAATCCCTTGTATGTCAGCCTGAAATCCATATTCTACCATCGAACGAAAAGCTTCACTTCGCTCTGTATTAATGCCAGCTACAATTCTAGATAGACTCTTATCTTTGGCCAGTAACGAAGTTACATTTAACAAGGTCCTGAAATTTTCTTGGGAATTATTGTCTGATAATACTATCTCATAGAAAGTATTATTAATGTAACCAGTTTTACATAGCAAATGTGTTCAGTAAGCGAAATCCAAAGACCAATGATATCAAAAAGAAGTTAATAGCAAAATCAAGAATTGCAAGAGTATCGACTATACGTGAAGATGATGAAAGACTCGAAAGAAGTATTGCACTAGCGACACAAGGTTTTGTGAGAAAATTTCCTGAGTTAGTCCTGAAAGATAGAAACAGACTATCAAAAGAGAATGCACTGACACTATCGGAATACACTATAGCAATGAAAAGAGAAATTAATCCAAGATATAACTATGTCAGATATACAATTCAGTTCCTTTCAGAATTATCTAGGACAGTAGGAATTAACAGAAAATTTGTTGATATGACAAGAGATGACATTCTTTCCTATTTGGATAAAAGCCGCAAGCCTGAGAGTGAAGATCCACTCCACAGATGGATTGGGAGTTACAATATTAGATGTGTAACCTTATTCAGATTTTTCAAATGGCTGTATTATCCTGATATCATCAACCCGAAGGAAAGAAGCGAGCTATCATCACAAGAACACAAACCTCAGTGTATAAGGGGTATTCCTCAATTGCGTAGAAAAGAGATTAGTTGTTACAAACCTTCTGATCTATGGACCCAAGAGGATGATCTATTATTTTTGAAATGGGTTACAAACAAGCGTGATAGATGCTACCACACTATGGCTCGAGATTTGTCAGCTCGTCCTCATGAGATATTGAATCTGAAAATCAAAGATGTCATGTTCAAGTCTGCAGGAAATAGGCAATATGCAGAAGTACTAGTCAATGGAAAAACTGGCAGCAGACACATTCCACTAATTCAATCTATTCCCTACATCAAGGATTGGTTATCAAATCATCCAGGTCGTAATAATGCAAACTCTCCTCTTTTTATTGGCATGGGTAGAAGTAGTATTGGTAAAGAACTCACCCCTAGCGGCATTTATATGATATACAAGAACTATAAAGATGAATTCTTTCCTAATCTATTGACAGATCCTACTGTGTCAAATGAAGATAAAGAAAAAATCAATGACTTGCTTGCAAAGCCATTTAATCCCTATATCAGAAGACATTCCGCACTTACTGAAAAATCGACCAAGCTAAAATTGCATACTTTAAACCAACATGCGGGCTGGTCAACGAATAGCAATATGGCCCAGAAATACATTCACTATTTTGGAAATGAATCTTCAGAATCATTACTTGAAGCCTACGGGATAGTTACAAAGGATAACACCTCAACAAATACACTAAATCCTAAACTATGTCCTAATTGTAATGAAGGCAATACCCAAGATGCGAAGTTCTGCGCGCATTGCAGAATGGTATTGACTTATGATGCCTATAATGAAACATTAGATGAACAGAAAAAGAAAGAAGATAAACTGACTGTTATAGAAGGGCAATTTAGTACAATGCAGTCTCAGATGCGCGCGCTAATTACAGCTCTTGGGAATATGGACGGTAAGAATAAAGTTGAATTTGCAAAGCAACTGTATCAAAGTGGAATTTACAGAACATCATTATCTTCTGAATAATCTACTTTTGCTTTTCATATATGTAGTAATTACCATAATCTTGTTTAACGACTACATTGGTAGTATCCAGTTGAATATCTTTGCTGCGATACCTCTTGTATTCAAGATTAACTGTCCTTGTACTATACCTCAGCATAAGTGAAAAGTAAGCTATTATACCCCCGCCTAGGTCAAGTATTTCCAATTTTATTTCTGATGCTCTTTGTCTAGCGGCGATTGCTGCAAACTCTTTGTCTGTTGTTGCACTATATTGCTCATGTAGTTCTTGTAAACTTGTTCGAAATACAGATTCATTTTTTCTGATTCTATACGTATTGATACCATCATCTTTGAAGTTTTCATAAATCGATCCAAATATATTTTCAATAAATTTTACCAATTTGTCTTCGTCAGGTCCTGGTATCCTATTCCAATTAAATTGATATCGTAAATTATCTTCAGATTTCCTCCTAGTCGGAAGGTCAGCCACATATGCAATTTCGCTACATAATTCTACTGTCTTATTGAGTTGATCTACAGTGGCTTCTGCCAATTTAGGCGACTCGCTATTTTGTGCGATATGTTCTTCTATACAAAGCTTTATCCCTTCTTTTGCAAATAGAGCTGCCAAATATAATCGTCTAGAATCTAAAGTAGATTCGACCTCGATACCTGAATATTCTTGATCATTCCCCTTACGAAGAATGGATTCTACTAACCTCTTTAATCCATCATAACTAAATATCTCAGCCACTGCATGTTCTGGCAGCTTTTGGGCTAAAAGCGAAAGGTCATTGATTGCAGTAATTGACTGCTTCTTAAGTCTTTTTAACTTCAGTGAAGGATTGCTATCATTTTTCTGGATCCATAGCCAATCATGCTCGATCAATTGCTTCCTCAAGGACTTGTGTATCATATTTCGCTATATTCCTACTTAGATATATCTAAAAATGCTCTTATATTAATTTTATTTATCATATTAATAATGACACAAATCATTACGTTTAGCATTTCGAAAAATTTGTTGGACAAAGTAGATATAAAGCGGGGCGATATCCCCAGGTCACGGTATATCACACGCTTACTCGAGGACGCCATGAGCAGACAGTAAAAGTGAGAGTTACAATGGAAAAGACCTTATTTGAAGTTGATGAATGTTTGACTGATCAATGTAACTTCTGTACTGGCTACTATAAGAATCAGATATTTTCATCAACAATTATTTGCAAGTGTAAGTGTCATATCATCAAGGAAAGTCACACACAGCAGATTAGTACACAAATTAAAGCGAGGCCAGGACAGTCAAAATCTAAGAGTAGTGCAGAAAATCAAGGCGTGAAAACTGTGTTAGAGGTCTGGGGACCAAATTCTAACACAACTTTGAGCGCGCCAGATCCCTAAGCATTAGCAAAGAAATGGCCGCCGAAGATAAATTCTCTCAAGAGGAAAATAAGCGTTTCCATGATGCCTTTGACCGGTCATCGTATATAGATGAAGTACTGAAAATGATCAAGGACATTTCAAATCCACAGTCATTTGATTCTCGTCATGAGGCATCACGATACCATAATGCTTTTGCGGATTTTTGGCGCTATGATATCGGGGTAAATGTGATCCCAGCTCAAACCAAACTCAAGAAGATCTCAATAAAATGGTCTCCGTACCAGAACGCGCCCATACCAGAATCGCAGCATATCGCCTGGAAGAATAGTGGAGCATTCATGGATGGAATGGCTATCATTGCAGGCAAAGTATGGCACAGACCTGAGAAGGCAAATCAGTACTTTACATTGATAGATCTGGATAAGCAGGATGCAATTCGGGAATTCTGTACTCTAAACGGAAAGTCCATCTCATTAGAAGAAATAGCGGAAAGATTCATTGTAGAACAGCATATAGATGATAGGAACAGGGCACACATTTACTTTTATTCTCCTATACCATTTCCAAAGAAAAGTACAGATAGTAAGACAGGAATTGAAGTTAAAAGTCTTGGAGAACACGGTTTGTCTTACTGCGCGCCATCAGTCCATCAGAATAAAGACCAGAATGATAGTAGCGAATATCAATATCAGCTGGTTAAAATCATACTACCAGTTACTCTTGAAAGAAATCAAGCATTGGATATGATGCATCATCTCGATTTAATCTGTCTAAAGAATGGAGTTGATTATCTTCATAAAGATCATAAGCACAACAAATTGAATTCGATAGTAAAATCATTAAAGATTGATTCCACTGTTGAAATAGGTGAAGGTGAACGACATTACTCACTCTTATCAGCTGCAGATTCATTGCTCTTTAGATATAAGAACAAAGGAAAATCTGAGGTCTGGCTAAAGAACTTCTTATCAGAGATAAATCAACAACTTTGTCATCCGCAACCATTACCAGACGATGAATTTAATGATATATGGACTAGCGCATTAGAATACGTCAATAGGTTAAAAAGTGACCCCAGCGAAGCGTCGCCAAAAGATGATAAAAAGGACATAATCGAATCTACCAGCGAACATTTAAAGGATAAATACAGATTCGCAGCTCTTCCATCGAAGGAATTACTATACTACAAAGATGGTGTTTATGTTACAGGAGGAGAAATTATAATTGAAAAAGAAGCGGAGCAAATATGTGGATATGAGATATGCAATCAGGAATTGAGCGAGATCAAGGGACATTTAACTCGAAGCTGCTATCGTAATAGAGAGGACTTTGATAAAGATTTGAATATTATTAATATGAAGAACGGATTATATAATTTTCAAACGGGCGAATTTAGGGGACACAGTCCAGACTACCTATCAATAATTCAAACACCTGTGACTTATAATCCTGAAGCAAGACCGAAACGATTTGGCACATTCTTAAAGGAAGTTAACTATCCCACAGAAATTAGGACTGCCGTTGAAACTATGGCATATACACTTTTGCGCGACAATCCATATGAAATTATTACGATATTGTTTGGATACGGAGGAAACGGCAAAAGCGTATTTACCGGTGTCTTGACGTCTTTACACGGCATGCAAAATGTCAGCAATGTCCCATTGCGCGCCATGATAAATAATACATTTGCATTGTCAGATCTGGAAGGAAAAAATGTTAATATCGATACCGAGCTCTCTAGTACTAGCATAGAAGATACTGCTATTATAAAGAAACTTACTGGAAGACAACCCATTAGGATAGAACGAAAAAATCAAAGAGCCTATGACACTGTGCTGCATGCTAAACTGTTCTTTAGCGCGAACAAGATCCCAATCACTCATGATACATCAGACGCATATTTTAGAAGAAATAATATCATTAGCTTTCCAAATAATTTCGAGGCCAAAGATGATCCAGAGCTTCTGAGTAAACTGACCACTGACGAAGAGCTATCAGGCATTTTCAATGTCCTCATGATTGCTCTAAGAAGAATACTAAAAATCAATAGGGGCATATTTATGAACGAAAAGACCATACATGAACGTCGCGAAAAATATGAAGTGGTACTTGATCCAGTTGGTTCATTTGTAGATCTAGCGATAGCTAAAGATTCGATTGAAACAGACAGAGTGATAAAAGATGATTTGTACCGGGCATACAGAAGGTTTTGCAAGGAAAAAAGATTAGCCATCGAATCTAAGGAAAACTTTGGCAAGATTCTAAAGAAGCAGTTTAGGTTTCAAGACGGAAGGGAGGCATCAGGTGCTAGAAGGACGGTATGGAAAGGAGTTAGGTTAGTGGGTATATTTATTTTGGACGATGAACAGCAGATGTTGGCAGCCTGAGACTTTTAAATTTCTTCATGCATTTCTCCTATCAGTAGACGACACTCCTATATGTTCAGATCCTTCGTGGATGTATAAAAAAATCAACCCTGACGTATTAGTTTTGTTTTGTGATTTTCATAATATTTCACGCACAGATCACTAGTGATATTCCATCCGTCAGAGTATCCATAGTATCCATAGTACATATTCAATCCAGTACAAAAACAAAACTTAGTACCTATACCATATACGCGGATATCATAATATGGAAATCAATATAGTACTATGGATACCCTGACATCTATGACGGCTCGGGCTCATTCATATAAACAACATCTTTGCTAGTTCACACTATACATAACAGTGATGCGCGCGTATAGAATTTCAATTTAGTAACGTATATAGCTGGCATACTCCCTAAATTATATTGACTAGATGAAAAAGTAACGATAAAGAGTTAGTGAAATGAATTGACAGTAGAAATTAGTAATTCAGATAGTGTAGAAGAAGCATGTAATATCCTAAGACAGCTTAGCAATTACTCCTTCACAATTGCAGATGACTCAGAAATTGTAAATGCAGAAAAGGTAACAGCAACATTAATCATTCCAGAGAATTATTTGTCATTCACTGGATATAGGTACGAGTTAGATAATAATTACAGATGGCAAGGTCAGGTAAGTATCATCTTAGGCCATATATTTCACAGGATATGGATTAGGAATGAGTACGGTATTTAGTTTACTGCTAGAAAAAGATGCCGTTTTCACAGTTCGAAAAAAGGGTGGTTTTTAGACGCATTATAGATTGACACAGCATCTCCATAATCTTAAATAAATTTCTAGCCATCCATTTAGATTAATAAAAAATGCTTTCTACTAGATCTAATTAAAAGCTCAAAAATATTAATATCTAATGAGACATGTTATTCTTTACGAAAATGGCCAATTTAAAGGCTATCACAAACACGCATTTAGTGACGAACCAGACTTGAACAGAGGCGACGACCTTATAATTAATCATGGGGCGGGGATATCGTTACAATACTCCATATCTGAAATATCTGTAGGAGGGTTAAGTTGATAATGTCAAAAAATATTATAGAAGACAAAACGCAATCACCGCTAAAAGAGCAAGGAGCACAAAAGCAAGAACGAAAGGTAATGCAAATTGGAGGGGTGGCAGCACAAAGGCGAAAACGTTCTGTTCTGCAAGACTTACAAACAGCAGCGAGCGGTACTGGAACCTTCGCTGACTTCATATATAATGGCGGCCCTGTAATCAACACCCCTCAAGTGTACGCAATCTTTTTTGGTGATTGGAGCAGCGCTTCAAATCAAAACCGTGCAACAAGATTAAGTCAGTTTATAACAGATCTATTGAACAGCAGATACATGAATATTCTGTCACAGTATGGCTGTGGCACCACAGGAACGCTTGCTAACTCTGTATTCATCGCAAGTTCAGATCATGACTTGAGCGCAACTGATATCAAAAATATTCTTCAAACTGCTATCAATAGCAATCAAATCCCTGAACCTACTAACCATTCCATCTGCTATATAATTTTTCTAGATGATGCTACAGCGGTGAATGATGCTGAATCTCGTGCTATCATGTGCGAGCCCGCCAGCGATAACGCTTTCGGGTTCCATTATTTTTTTATGACTACAGCTGGCAATCTCTGTGCGTACGCAGTCGTCCCTGGGCTTATTGATGCTTGCCTGAAAAATACATGTTCAAGCGATTCGAGATGCTCTCTTCATCTTGCTCAAACACAAGAACAACGACAGACACAGGTGACGTCACACGAATTGGCCGAAATGTTTTCTGATCCCCTGTTTCCTACAGGTTGGTTCGGGCGAAGGGCGGATGAGAACGGAGATATTTGTAACGGTCGGTCCGGTACCATCACTGTCGGAGCCAATACTTGGAGTGTGCAGCTCATGTATAGTAAATGGCACGATATGAACACCAACGGCTCCTCGACTTGCATACTGGATAATCCCACACCATTGCCATCCCTCTTGCCGGCTTGAACGATTGCTTGAGACAGAAGTACATTTGGAAAGGACGAGGTTGACGCTTTGCTGCATATATCAAACCCTAATTCGGTCGATTCAAGGGAAAGGCGGAGGAGATCGTATATTCACTAGAATATACTAGCTGTTGCTCCAAGTGATCGCTATTTGTTTATGGCTAGCCCTGAGATCAAATCTAAGGGAAGATGGTCAGGAAGCCCTGTTATAAATAGGCGCGCTGTTCATTAGATAAATGTACCCGGGATACCCGGGTTATTTTCTATTCTAAGGAAGAATTTAGGTGTATAGTTATGTATGACGTACAATAGACAATGAGAAAGTTATAATAGAATATAATGACTAATTCCGGTGTCATACAGGCTGATCGGCTTATGATTATATGCTTGAACTATAATCCAATTTACAAACTACTTCTTGAAGACATAATAAACCATTAACCGAATTATTAGAATGAACCAAAACAAATGTATTCAAGACAACTTCCGTTATGTAGTATATCATTTCTAGCTAATACTGAAGTGCGTCTCAATCTGACAAGACATGTTAAATTGAATGACATGAAATTTTGATTCAAACTCCCCTTATTATGGTCGCTTTTAAGGATTAGTACCTACATGAGAAATAAAATCGTATTTTAACAAATTTCTATCCTTCCCAGGGTCGAGATCTTCAGAAATCTCTTGATCACCAAATGAGAGTATATTGATAAAACCAGCACGACCAAGCATTTCTCGAAATTCTTTCCATTTGATCGATGTTAATATAGGCTTAAATGATTCACTTTCATTAGGCATGTTTAACTCCATAGTAACACGATTAAAATCCTCTGGCTCCCTAATTAGAAGATCTATGGGACCAAATGGTATACCGGTGTAAATATATTCTGATTTATATGACCGGAATTTTGACCATTTTTCTTGTATTTTTTTTTCTAAAGCCGGATTCAGATAAATCTCGCGTGCGGATAATCCCATGTTATTTGCTATACTGAAGCAAAATTCGATTTTCTCAAAATTTCTGTGATCTATAATAAGAATGCCTCCTGGCTTAATTGCTTTACGAAGTATACTTAAAATTGTATTTATCGTACTTTTTTCTTTATATACTGAAATATAATTCCCAGTGAGCAATACAACATCAAAACCGGCATCACCGCAAAAGAGATCCTCCAAGTAACACAAAGGTTCATTAAATAGGAACATTGACTTCATGTCGTTATTAATTCTTGAGAAGTTGCTAGGTTTATTATGTATTGATCTCGATGAATTATTTTGACTAGACTTAAACCTTAATACAAGTTTGTTATCGTCTGGTAAAAATCTTTTTTCTGCTCCATTGATTAAATGCTCCGGCACAGATTCAACATCACCATACGTTTCTAATTCTCTTAATGCTACATCATAAAGATGTTTTCTAGGCTCGTTATAAGTAACAGAATAGCCTTCTGAACCGAGGACTAGTGATTCCTGCCCTAAAGTACCTGCAGCCGATAGTATTTTTATTCTATTGTCATTTGTTATATACTTCCCATAATGGCGTTGAATAATTTCATTTAGAAAATTTGCACTTTTCCATATGCGATTTTTCCCTTCTATTGAACTCCATACATTCGCAACTGACTTTGTAAAGTCTTGTTCCGGAATTTCGCGCTCTTGTAATTTTTCTAGGAAAGTTATAATATTAAAGCTTGTAGCCGAGGGCAGATTTAATTCGTCTTTAATTTGATTAGAGAGTATTCCAATATATTCTTCTATGGCTTGATAGGTAATATTATTTGGAAATACAAGCTGTATTCTTCTCTCTTTATCTGCTGGTTTAACTGATATAAATGGTGGAGGAGTAAGATCACACTGCATTGCACAGTGATCTTTCCAAGAGGCTAAGTTAACTGATCTTAAAATATCTGGACCATATTTCTTATTTACTTCTTGCCGCTGAATTTCTGCAAACTCTGGAGATATCGCATAGAGTCCAACTTTATGGTTTCTATGCCACTCACAAAACTTACGAAACTTATCATTATGATATTTATAAGACGCATATAATAACGGTCTTTTAATAATTACAAATCTATTTGATGTCGTGTTATATTTCTTTATGAGGGTCTCATGTCTTGTTAAAAGATTAGGAAAATAAAAATAGTGATTATGTGGAGGATATATCGTTGTCCCGGAATATTCTTTGGCATTAGTAAATAACCTGACTATAAGATCATTTGCTAATGCTAATTCGAACGAAGTCCCA
>JARBAU010000074.1 GCA_029237525.1 Nitrososphaerales archaeon
CGTTCCTTGTAATAAGCGGTACGAACCATATCTTGGCAGGAATAGATTCGACTGGATTCAAATCAAAACATTCATCGCAATACTACACAGAAAGAGCTAAATTAAGAGGAAAATAGATAAAGCTATCCATTAGAGCAGACGTATTATTACGAATTATATGTACAGTTAAGACAAGACGAGCTCCTACAAGAATGGATAATAATATAGATTTCAGGCCAATTATAACGAAAACATCAGATATTCTTCCCTTATTTGTAGTCACAGCGGATAATGGATATGATAGTCAAGATAATCATCAGCTGGTAAGAGATGGCTTGCATGCATTCAGTATAATCCCTGCTCGATATGAACATGTATCGATATGACCATATGGCAAGTACAGAAGGCAGATGAAACGCAGTTATTCCAAATTATTGTACAATCAACGAAACAAGGATGAAACTATAATGTCTGTTAACAAACGACCGTTTGGAGACTGTCTTATTTCTAGACGGATTAGAACACAGAGCAGCGAACTAGTGTTCAGATGTATAACCTATAACATGGATAGACTGACCAATCTTGTAATATTATTGATGTTTTCTACAAAGCCCATTTTATCCTTCTTTTAACCAGCTGAACTCGTAGTTAGTGTATTAGAAAGAAGCTACAATCTGTGATTGAACCCACATCTTGAATCTAAATATAAAATTTATTTATTATTCGACTCTCTTCCAGTTAATCTATCCCACTCATAATTTCTTGTAACCAAATTTTCTTTTATTGTCCAAAGACTATAATTTCCGATTCTATCGCCATATCTATCTAATTTTATATTACCGCTTGCACCTTGATATAATTCAATTATTTTGTAAAAGTTTGCCTTTAGCTTTGCAAAATTCATATTCTGAGACATATTTTCAGTTAACGCAGCTATCCATAATGCATCATATACATTAGCATCGTTTGGATTTAGCTCTAATTTGGTGACGTTTTCTAATGCTTTTAATTTCATATTTGTTTCGTTCATAGATATCAGTGGACTAGTAAAATTAGTTCTATAAGCAAATTCTACAGCTTTTTGATTTCTCAATAGTCGTTCAATTTTGGCTGTAGCTTCACTACCATACCACTTTACCTTATACAGGTCTGGCTGAGAAGGAGCTTGAATTAAGAGTGGAACCACTTCACCATAAGATATCACGTATATTCCTATTTTAGAGTAGGAATTTTGGCCCAAAACATTTCGTGCGTTATCCACAGCAAGACTTAGGGCTTTTAATTTCTGATCCCATGTTATAAAGTTGATTCTGTGAAGGCTGCCAGCATATTCACCTATAGGAGGATCGTATTTTACACCATAATTACTGAAATGTCCACCGAGACTCTGAAATTTTACTTTGGTTATATTCTGTAGCTCATTGCCATACTGATCATTTCTCCAAATTGGTATAACTAATTGGATACCATCACTTCGCATTTTTTCTGCGATTTTTTTACCCTGATTATTATCGTTTTGTAGCAATCTAAAAATATTATCATCTTGAGATAATGATGGAGCTGTACTTGACTGACTAATGACGAGGACATCATTATGATCAGTATATTTCTTTATTTCTTTAAGCTCACTGCTAGTTTGGGGCCCAATAATAATTCTTACACCTTCGTCAATCAATTTTTTTGTTTTTGCGACAGCAACATCTGGCCTTATCTCTGTGTTTTCGATACATAATACGACCTTCTTATGAATATTGTTTTTCAAAAAGGTTTTTTCGACATCCATAACAGCTTGCTTCAAGACCTTAGTCTGTGTTAATCCACTTTCATAGGATGAGCCGCTTAAGCCTAAAAGCACTCCCACTTTGAGATCATTATTATCGGGTTTATCACAATCCATACTACTTGAATATGAATCAGTTTTTTGATGAAAGGGACCAGCAAAAATGAAGGATAGTACTAAAAGCAAGCTCAGAGAAACTGTCATAAATCGTGGGATTTTATTAACATATTTGACCCAACTTTTGAATTTTGATCTATACAAATTTGACTTGGAATCAAGAAATAGAAGGGTCCACAATAATCCACCAGATATTATTATGTAATGATTAACAATTAATAAATTTGAATACCATATTGCTTCTATTTCATTTGATAAATAGATAATCACGAACCAACTATCTGCAATAACAAGACTTATCAAAGACAATGACTCGCACAAGCGTGGAATGGATAGTGTACGATCTTTCCTAGCGCTGGTAAACAGAGTTACTGCTGGAACTATCAAAATAACATTTAGAATAGGATATACAACAATCACAGAAAATAAAATGATCCCATTTGAAGACGATAATACAGATAAACCAACAGTAATATATACAACATATGTAATAAACAGTATGCTACAGCCAATAGTGATGAAAAGTATGTTTCTATTTTGATGCTTTTGATAAAATTCTCTAAACGCGGTATAAAGTGAGTATCCAAAAAATGGATATGCCGCTATCCAAAATAAATCTGCAATAGACGGTACTTCCGGAACTACATCATCAAGCTCATAAATATACCATTGAACATTAGCGCAAAGCCATAGGATTAACCCTATTGCAAGAGAAATATGTGTTATTGTGTGTTGATCTAAGATTTTGTGTTTCAAACGCCTTGTTACCAATAGTACAGATAGACCAGCAGATACCGATGAATTAATCAACAATATCCAATTCGTATAGATAATTTTATTTTCAATAGGTGAAACAAGATAGATAATGGAATTAGCTATAACAATTGCAAGAGCCATTCCACTGAAAAATAATATTTTTTCCTTATCCTTATTTATCATATTGATTTTTATAATTTTTACCAATAGTTGTTGTAAGATTGCAAACAAATTCTGATCACTTATCTGTTTTAAAATATGTATTAGACGTCAGTATTGTCCAGCGTATAATACTTTATTATTTATCAATGACTGAATTTGATCTATTTTTTTTCCAAGATCAAGTACTATTGTTTGTGCGTCAATTTCTTTTCCATATCGAATTATTGTATACATGTATTTCTTCTTCCAAAGCATTCCGACTATACCTAAAACAACCAGGCGCAATGCAGAAATTTTCTTTTCTTCCATATTTTCGATTCTATTTATAGAAGAAAAAGGTATTGTCAGGCCTAGTTTCACCAATTCCACTCCTTTTTCAGCAATTCTAAGTTTAGTATGTGTCTTATCTGGAAAGGCTTTATGACCACCCATATAGACTACTTCGAACTCTTTATAGGTGCCGACAGACGTATCTTTTGAAAGTAACACAACAATACTATAATGTAGCTAAATAACAAGTGTTATCAATACAACACTTGAATAGTTATAATTTAGTGATATTTCACTGTTGTTTGATTAAGATTCCATCTAGGCGAAGAAGATTATAAATTTGATTGAACATTAAGCAGTGAATATTATTCTACATACTTAGACTTTAAGAGAATACTTATAGTCGCTAGAGGCCAAGTTTATTATGACTCTTATCACTGCATCTAATATGATTGTAGAGATCCTTTTGGTACGTGAAAGACAATGATGGAAGTCGAAAGAAGTCCTTTATCTAACGCTTTGAGTTCGACTGCAGACCCACCGGGGAACAAAAAGAAGACTGTTGTATTCGTTAGTTATATACGTGAAGAGCGTGAACAAGCAATGGAGTTTGTGAATGCTTTGAAAGATGCTGATCTAGGCCTAGAGCCATGGATCGATACAAGTATTCGTCCCGGTCAAGTATGGGAAAATGAGATCGAAAAAGCTATCCAGACATCAAGATATTTTATTTCCTTAATATCCTCAACAGCTGTGCAGAAAAAGGGCTATACAAGGAAAGAATTTGAATATGCATTAAATGTAATGAAACAAACCCAACAAAGAAAAAAAATTATTGTTATTCCAGTTAGGCTTGATGATTGTAAAATCCCTTATTCAGATCTAGAAAAAATCCAATTTGTTGATCTATTTCCAGACTGGAAAGCGGGATTTGAGAAAATATTAGATGCAATTGAACTTGGAGATAACTTGGTCGATGGACAGCAATTTATGTTTAGGAAGAGGTTTAATCGATTCAGAAAGTTGGCAAATTTGATAAGGCGGCAGCCTGACATAAATATCACAGTTGATCCCTCAGAGCTATCCACTTTACTACAACAGAGATCCACCATTAACACTGATAGGAAATCAGTCACGAATCCTCATTATACGAAATCTTATGTGCCATACTCCTCTTCCTCGCTCTTATCTAGGAAAGGCTCAAACGATGGTCAACTGAAGAATCCAACTGGCATTACCATAGATAGAACATCTACATACCTATACGTTACTGATAAGGACAATCATCGTATACAAAAATTTGACTCAACTGGAAGGTACATTGCCAAATGGGGTTCAAAAGGTTCTCGAGATGGACAATTTGATAATCCTACTGGCATCACCATAGATCAGGCAACTGATCATGTATACGTTACTGATAAGGACAATCATCGTATACAAAAATTTGATAGCAATGGTAATTTTATTACGAAATGGGGCTCAAAAGGTTCTCATTACGGACAATTTGATAATCCCATGTCACTTTGTATAAATATGATTGACGGCTGCATATTTGTTGTCGATTCGAATAATCACAGAATTCATTTGTTTATACCGCGGGATGCAGATGTTAGAATCAGAGATGGAATTAGCGCCTTTTCATCTCGCAACTATGATGAGGCATTGAAATTCTTTGAACAAGCGATAAAAATTGACCAGAGTTATGCATACGCGTGGAATAACAGAGGTGCTTGTTTGTACCAATTGCAGGATTACGAAGAAGCATCGAAATGCTTTGAACAAGCAATAAAAATTGACCAGAGTTATGCATACGCGTGGAATAACAGAGGTGCTTGTTTGTACCAATTGCAGGATTACGAAGAAGCATCGAAATGCTTTGAACAAGCAATAAAAATTGACGAGAATTATACGTATGCTTGGAACAATAGAGGAAAAATTTCGATCCAAAAAGGACAATATCAGGTTGCGATTAAAATTTTTGAAAAAATAAATAAAATTGATCATGGTAATATAGAGGCGTTGAATTATAGAGGTCTAATGTATTATTTTTCCCATGAAAGCGAGAAAGCAGTAGCTTGCATTGATGAAGCCTTGAGAATTGATCCTAGAGATAGTGACGCAGTATATTTTAAAAATTTTATTTCTGAAGACATACTAAAGCGATAATAGGTTGGAATGAGAAAATTTCTTATGATCCGTCAGCTACTACAAAATTCTGCTAAATACTTCGAACTTATGTGTTCCTCTTTTGTGAAGCCCTATTTGAATTTGTGACATTAGAGAATTTTAGCTATCAAATAGGAAAGCAAGTCTTATATCTTTTTTAGTATTATGACATATCAACGAAACATTTTTTCTTTTATATAATGAAAGTTGAACCTTTACAAGTGGCTAAATTGTCTCAATAGGTTTATAGAATAGTTTCTCCTCTCCACACGGAGTTATAATATTAAGTTATTCTAGGGACTAATAGATCACATGGTGCGACGTTCGGATCGTGTCTAACTAGCAATATTCTTAGTTTTCCGGAACTGCAGAAATTAAACCATCTTCTCATGACAAAAAAGTGGAATCCGTATTGCATTTGTTATTCTGCAATCACATCCGATAGAGATTGTCTGCCGGACTATGCTCTGCTCTGAAGAAAAAAGCACGATGGAGCATGAATTCAAAGCAGCCATCCAGATACATTAAGACAAGAATGGGTGATGAGTTAAAACGAAAGATATGCGCTCATCATTATCGTGAATTCCAACCATTCCTATATCCAGCACTATAACCACTACAGAACAAATCAGTATGTCCTCTTGGACAAGAAGGATCGTATCCATGACCATGACAAAAGTTACGATCACATCTTGCGTCAGTAAACCCTCGATTGTATCCATCGTTATAACTAGTGCGTGTTTCTTTGAAGGCATAAACATGTTGAGTTGATATCAGCATAGTAATTCCAATCACAGCAGCAATAACAGTAACGGTAGCGGTTTGCCTCTTCAACTATCTCAACTACTTGCTGCTCTTACGAAGCCTTAAGCTCCTAGGAATATGCATAACTAATATATATCATTGGTAGTATAAAAAGTGTCTCCTTTACAAGGAGATCTTACTATCTTGCTCTTATCCCCTACTCCAATCAGCAGTGGACCTACTACGTTGGACATTGTCCCATTATGTCTCACATTGTGATACCTTCATCAGTAATTCCTTATGAGGTTTTATGATACAAATTGCATTCTGATATAATTCTGCACATCTAAAACCAATGCGGGCATAATATCAGAGATTATATGCATAAATCGAAATTCTGCTAGATTGAGTCGTATTGGATTAAAAACAATATCTAAATTTATGTTTTGTATATTTGGGTTCTCGTATCCTAATTTATAGGAGCATAATTTTGAGATACCCATATGAACTTATTATTCCGTGTAATAGGACATGAAAGTTCCAATCAGCCAGCCTACATCCATGCCGCTGTAGATAAAACTGTCCTAACTACTGTTGGTAATAGTCTTTGCCAATTTTTTTTCATGAATATAAGAAAATCAAGATAATCATTCTCAGTTAAGACGATTGATTGTGGTATATCTATATAGCCATGAAGATGGTATACGAGGGGGTGTATTGGATGAATTCGGAACATCTAATATGTCAGTAGATCATTATCGATAAGTTATTCTGCAACTTAAACAATACCTGTGTACAAATGTAGTTGAACCCCTTTAACGCAAGGGATATAATCTCGCCCAGTCCGTTGAATTCTCGGTTCAAATCCCTAGAATCAAAAACTGCAAGAAAGAGATCAGTTGTGAACAAATATCGTCAGACAATTTCATATTTTGGAGTGATGCACAGAATTATCTAGTATTAGGCGATCCAGCTACACATTTGAGAATACCAGTGTAGTGACGTCCAGTCAAGTTAAAGATTGTAGTCTAGGTCACCCGAGCTAGCAGTCGGGGTGATTCTGATTCTGGTTTGGATATGTGTGAAATCAAATAGTACTGGATAGGTATTGGTGCTTTTAAAACCTGCTACAGCCGCAAGGAAAGACTTTCAAATAGGAATTGTTATGTAAACTCGACGATGCCGAGCTCTGTAAATTTGATTCCTTTGACTTCCAAATGCTGTGCTTCTTTCTTTTTCTCGTTGGGATTACAACAGGTTGCATAAATCCAGAGCCGTATAAGTGCGCTATTATTCCAGACATACATTACAAAGCTAACGTTAGGATGAAAGATATCATGAACTATGTTGTGAGTATGCCATCCGTTGGTAGTACTAAAGTCATGTTGGTACACTTGAATATTGTTGTTATAGGTGGTGAATCTAAAAGGTTGTGTGTTACTAGCTGCATTATCAATCCTCAATAGCACTGAATAATGAGAGAAGCTACTCAAATTTAAGCCACCAAGAGGAGTAGAGGTATTCACGTTGCCATCAAAAAGTTTTGTAAGGATCATATCCTATTCTATGGCATTCTCTCATAATAATTCTGTCATTAGAATTGATGATTAAATGTGACCTAGAGAACAGTCTAGTTATATGTTCAGACTGATGTACTAACTAACTTCGATGAACATGCATGTTCTATGAGGACAAGACAAATTTAATCGAATTATTCAAACCAGTTTGTCAAGCGGAAGCAAGAAAAAGATTATCATTACGTGCCAATACTAAGGAAAATGACGAATCACAAAAAAGAAGGGATTCGAGCCGAGAGCGCAAATCCTACCCAGTTCATTGAATCCTAGGTTCAAATCCCTGAAACCATGAACATAAAGAAAGTCAGTCGTGAACAAATATTGTTTGTCAACATTATAGGCAGCTTTATGGAAGGTATACTGCCATCACATGTATTAACAATATAAACATCGTTAGTTTTTGGATTTACAACAATGATGTGGGATCATTACCCTGCAATATCTCTAATTATCGTATTGTCATTGCAATTGACTTTAATTAACTAAGACCAAATGAAGTACTACCATAATCTGGTATAGAACTTCTAGTAGACAGATTATAATCGGATTGAATGCTTTTACTATTTACTTTTTTTAATATGCATTTCATTACTCAATGCTTGTCATATCTCTATATTTATCTATATTTGTCATTTTTTTAATTCCTATCATATCAATTTCTTAATTTCTCTAAGTGAAACAATCGCATAATCAACTGTTTGAAACCCATCTACACGAGATGTGAACATTCCTCCCCACAGAGGAGGAACATTATATTTTGTTCCATCTTCTGTTCCTCTGCTGATAGTTCTAAATACTTTTTCCTGTAACGGCTTCCAGTTGTTTTTTGGCTTACCATTTACATTAAATGGATCCAAGTCTATGTAGTCCCGTGCAG
This sequence comes from Nitrososphaerales archaeon, assembly GCA_029237525.1. Classification (GTDB taxonomy): domain Archaea; phylum Thermoproteota; class Nitrososphaeria; order Nitrososphaerales; family Nitrososphaeraceae; genus JARBAU01. The sequence goes on from JARBAU010000074.1 coordinate 8,429, forward strand.
TTACAGATTTACCATCGCTATTGGTCCATACAATAGTTTTTCTTCCAAACCACTTTCCTACTTCAGTATCATTATTTGCTTGTAACTTATTTGTACC
>JARBAU010000075.1 GCA_029237525.1 Nitrososphaerales archaeon
AGCATTCGTGCTAATATTAAATCATATTCGAATGACAAATAATTCAAATATGATTCAACGGTCCTGTTTGCTACTCGATTACTGGCATAATTTGTTACTTATACGCTTTACAGTATTTATAATACACTTCAATTTGGGATTGGAATTGCAAGACTAATACAAGATTATAGAAAGCCATTACAATATGATTATGAAAAGTCACTCAGTGATCTGTTTTCTTTTTATTTTATTTTACCTTTAACGAACTGCAGAGTATTTGCGCCATAAGACATCAAAGGAAAAAGAGGACTTTTCCCTTTTTCAATGAACCTAATATCAAAAAGGAGTTAAAAGAATTAATATCCTCTTATAACGATCGATTACAAGAATATACCACAGCTAATTCGCCTTGGCTTACATTATACCCAGTAACAGGTTTAAATCAACCATCTAGTGTATGGTGTATGTAGAATAATTGTAGTATATCCTGATGGAAAAGATCAATTAATTGAAAACTACGCTTAATGACCTGGTTCATACACTACTCTAAATTTAATACAGTGACAGTGAATTTTTTGCTTTATAGTTTATATATCTAGCTATTAATGAATAACATCTGTAGTTAATATCAGTAATATATGGAATTCAAGTGTATCAGATTTGGTGTATGAAATATTCAAAGCATAGTAAAGGAAAAGATATTGTTTTTGTTTATCTATCGCCTTCAACAACAAACCATCGGGATAACAAATTTAAATATTCAGAAACACTTTCACCCATACCTCGTCTGGCACCACGCCATTCGAGGTGATTATAAAGTGCTGTGGATACAACAATAGGAGCTCCTTTGAGATAGATAATATTTTGTTTTGATACGGCCTTAGCAATTGTGTTAGTCATACATACATTGTATGCTCCTTATCATATTACCAAGTTTCATATTCGATGTAAACCTCAATACATTCTATTGAGAACAATGTCCAAAGCGTGAACTAACTGGGATATGCAAGTATGTTGATAAAATCTTAATTCTTCAAATTCTAGCAAGTTATGAATTTGAATTTGTACAAAAGTGTATATCATGTCAATATGTATTGAGAAGTAATATTTTTGCTTTGTAGCTCAAACGAGATGATACTGTCGAACTTGTGGCCGATCTTATTCCGGTATATAGTAAACGATTAACCGCCTACCTTACTTTTGAGTCCTCCACCAACTGTTTGGTTAGCTGTCTGATTACCTGTTTGATTACCACTCATGCCTTGTCCTGCTACTTTCTCAGTTTGTAAAATCTGTCCTATTGCCAAAGTTCCTACCAGCACAACTAGTATGGCAATCAAGGTGACTGTCAAATATTTGCGATTCTCTTGGTTTTTATACATTATTATAGAAGTCTCTTAGTGATATTTAAGTATTTAATTGATTCTCTTTATATTTTATCTAAATTAATGATATAAAAGATATCCATTAGAGATTTCGTTTTGATAGACGTCACAATATTTTCTGTGTGGACACCCATATCCAAAGACAACATTAGCTTGTTAGAGCGACAGATCTAGATTAATTAGATTCTGTGATTTTATTGGAATGTGAGATAAGATGCGCTGCTAAACACCGATGCTATTAAGCCGATAACGTCTCTTGTAAGTATCTTTTGTAATAAATAGCAAATCTATTATGGTCTACATAAGTATCTTAATCCACATATAATAATACCAAGTTTAAGTTACAAGAATTGATTCACGTCTTCATAAATGGAAATAGAAAATTTCTTACGCTAACGCTGGTGGTCTTATCTTTTGTGGCGTCTATATCGTCACATAATCTTGCCTCTCCGTTGTATGCAAAGCCTGCAGAAAAAAGCACGAATGACCCCAATTCAGACTCCTATCCTCCAATTACACCAACTTCGTCAGGATCATCTAATGATAATAATGGTGGAGATAGTGGTAGTCAGCCACAACATCATGACACAGCCAACGATCAGCATCATAAGCATAGTAATAGTAATGATAGTGGTAACAATAATGATCATCATGGGACTAGCAGCAATAACAATCAACACCACGAGCGTCATGGACATCACAGTGATAACAGTGACAGTAGTGATAGCAGTGATGATACAAGTAGTGACAGTAGTGATTATGCCGATGATGATAATAATAACGTGGTTGTCGAAGCTACCCAGTAATCACATTCAGTAGATACAAAAAAAATCCCCAGATTATATTCTGCAGGAGGTAGTAACTATTCACAGATTAACAAACGTCTTTAGAAGATACAAGAATAGAATAAATAAGTGAAGTCATACTCAAATTCAAGATTAAAGGATAGATTAAAGTTAAGTTACACTCATCTTATACTACTGCTAATATATAGTACTGCTAATATATAGTACTGCTAATATTACTTGAACAATTTATGGATTTCCGGGGATCTATGCAGTTGGTGATTGTGCTTCAACAACCGATCATCGTATAGGTCGACCATATCCGCAAACAGCACAATATGCGATTAGAGAAGGAAAGGAAGTAGCACAAAATGTAATTTCTACGATTTATAAAAAAGTGGATAATAAAAGGAGATTTAATCATAAAACTAAAGGAATGATGGTTGATATTGGAAAAAGAAATGGGATAGCAATAATATTTGGAATTAAACTACATGGATTTATTGCATGGTGGCTTTGGCGAAGATATTACCTTGCCAATATGCCACTTTTCATAAGAAAGTGGAAGTATTTATTGACTGGACTAGCCACATGTTCTTTAGAAGGGATGTCGCGATGATAAAAAGATTCGTCTGGGATAGGCCTAAGATTTCTAAAAAGATAGACAATGGCAATATCAATCAAGACAAGTTCATTAACAATACTTGAATCCTGAATGGCGATAATGATCTCTCCAAACTTATGAAATGAAGACAATCTCTTTTCATTTTATATGGCTTATGAGTATAGGTTAATTACAATAGGTCAAGATTTGAAGGATTTTAGTATTGTGTTTGGTACTAAAGTTTGATATTTCGACTGTCAGCTAATTACTTACCAATGCCCTTGTCCTTCTACCAATTTAGTTCTCTATACAGGAGGTTAACAGTCAGAGTATGGACTTGACAAACTTGGCAATTTGTAGGAGAGTCAGTGAAGCCCCATCTAGTAACAAAAGGCCAAGCAGATTTGTCAGAAATGAGTCATCAGCGAGTCGACTGGTCAACACAATCTAATGGTGTGATTTAGAGACATGCTTGGGGAGAGCGTTAATCTTGTGTAGCGGGGTGACATATCCGGGTAGTCGTATCAGATACATAGTGCTTGCTCTGCTGTTAAATTTACAATTTAGTTTCCTGCAAAAAAGTTATAACGGACTAATCGGAAGTGCGAGACGCAGCACCTGGATGCTGCTATTATCATACTGGGTAACAGGTAATCCATCAACTAATCGCATTGATTACCATGGTCAGCATGTGCCAGCAAAGAAATCAGGTAGTTGCCGGCAAAAGTCTCGACGGCCTTTCGGCCGAGACTGCTACTTGCCAACCATACAACATTGATATGCACTTGTAATATTCCCTGGGTAACAAGAAATCCCTTCATGACCGCCTTTGATATTAGTCTATCTAACATATGCCGGAAAACATGAGGTGCGGCAAGATTGTAAGTGTATGTCGGCAAAAAATCACAATGGACACGTCTGGAGTATGAGGCGACTACTTGTCTACTAGTAAACATTAATGGGATCTAGTATTATAGGAAAGTGTATAACGCCCACCAGACCACTTTGCAACGGCTAAAATATGCCGACAGAGGTTAAAGGAATATTATGGAATCTTTATGAAATCTATCGATCTTCGACGATAGAAGGTGTGTCAGTGTTAATTGCCGGCTATATCCATAGTTCAACGTATACGATATCAAGAATATTCAACCAAATAGGTGATTTTGCAACTGATATAGTGTTATGAACTACTATACTGAAAGACCATAGATGACATGGTTACCTTGTAATACACAAGGATTTTTGTCAGCTATGGATTGGTCAGAAGGCCTAGCCCGGTTTATACATTCATATCTAATTGTCAATATAGGCATTGTGTAACATTACCATTTAGATCATTTAATAGTATATCGAGATCATATCTTGACATCATTTCATATTGTCAAAGTAGTTGTTGTTGACAGAATGCAATTCATGAAATCCAGTCATAGCCCACAATTCAAGTAATATATGGATCGGCTGTCTGATATCAGATCACTATCAAACGTATTATTGGGATCCTTTTAGAATTCACTTGTATGGATATCAGTTCAGCATGGCTAGTTTGCTACTATCCAATATCATAGTCTGTGACATACCGACACAGAGTATTAATTTAAATAAGTAACCTATGGACAGATGAAGAAATGCTGTTCCTAACCCGCAAGCCGCAACTCATAAATAAACTATAGCTATAAGTCATAGTTTAAATCATTTGACTTTTATAATTAAATTGTAGTTTAAACGTCATGTCTATATATCGAAAATCCTCTGCTAATTAGTAATTCTAGCAGGATTAACTGAGGATTGATTGCGGCCTAGGTAGATATGGAGATATTGTCTAAGCTGATACTGCAATTGATAGCTAGTGAGTAACTAGCCGAAAATCTTCGGTCTAAATTCGCAAGAGTTATTCTGTATCATCTTGACACTGGGTTCATCCTTCTGTGTATGGCATTCGGTACATAGAAGCTGCATATTTCTTGCTATTGATTCTCACCGCATTGCGCGGGGTACAATGTGATCGATAGTTAATTGAGTGTCAAGAAAATAATGCTGACAATAGACGCATCTGGCTCCACGCACAGCCAGTAATTCTTTCCGTTGGATCCCGAATCTGCGTCCCCCCAACTAATTTTAATTAATTATCAGAAATATTATATCTTTACTAATCTTTACTACTATAGTTACATAGACCCTTAGTCAGATAACCTATAGTCGTCAACGTATCAAAGATATGCATGATATCACATTTCTTGGGAGGTTAGATTATAGTCTAAGGTCTGAATCTACTCAATTCAACTTATGATTACAAAGTGCGTAGCTATTTCCACCCAGGAAGAGATATAAGAAATATTTATGCCTGCCAGAAAAATGACAAGTGAATCGATTCTCTTCGTCGTTTGACGAATTAGTCCTTTGCGGATAAACAAAAACCAAAAGTTGCACCACTACTATCAGTATTATTATTGGCCCAAATCTTGCCGCCATGAGCTTCAATGATGCTCTTTGAAATGTATAGTCCCAATCCTATTCCGTTTTCTGATTTAGTTGCAAATTTTGTAAATAATCTAGGCATGATCTTTAAATCGATTCCCTTACCAGTATCCTTTATAGCAATATTCCATTCCTTTGCATTCTGTGTAGTTGCTGATAATGACACGGTAATTGAGCCGCTTTTTGTAAAGTTGAATGCATTATCTAATAAATTTTGAATAACCTGGCAGATCCTTTGCTTATCTCCATGTACCAAAGCATCATTGACTGTACATTCAAATGATATAGTAGGCCCGTTTGCAAGACCGGCTTGATCTTTTCTAGAATCA
>JARBAU010000076.1 GCA_029237525.1 Nitrososphaerales archaeon
ACTGTGTGTAAGCTCTGTATAGTTTTGAATTACTACATCTGAAGATGGCATTGACTTCACTTTCGAGATTTCGATTACCAGATTTAGTTCCTACGTTACTATCAATGGAGAAGTAACGTTTATTTCTGGCTTTTTTCTTTATGTTAGTGGATATATTACATCATCTCCGATTATGGATACCTGTCCGTGGGAAGAGGTAGGTTGGTTACGAGCCAGGTTTAATCCTTCATATCTTACATGATAGTACCTGTTCCACGTAACTTGTAGGACCATTATAATGGTCCAAAAAAGAGTTCGAGAATTTGTCATTGTCCCTCTAGTTTTGTACATAGAAATCAAATCTTTATGCACCATCTTTAGCTTGACAGGGGAGTCCAGAATTCTCAGTCAATATTTCAGGATAGACTCTAATCATCTCGTATATATCCTCACACGCCATATTGCTTTTATTTTTGTGGCATTTGCATTGGCAATTTAATAGAATGAGATTTCTATCATCACTGTACGCTCCTGTGCAATGGTCACATTCAGTCAGGCAATGTGTTATTGAATTTTCAAATTTTGCCATAATTGTGAATTCCCTATATTAGTATCTAATGCTTGATGCAGAATCCGTGTCATAAACTTCGACCGTGGAATATCTCCCCTAATAAGATCTATTTTTTCGCGCAATTCTCTTGATATGCTACAGGTAATTACTTCTGTCATTATTTATTATAATAAATAATATATAGACTACGCCAAATAGTTATAATTCAGGATGAAAATATTATAATATGTTACAAAAAGATATGCGTAGGAGACTGTACGAACATAATTGGTTAGATATTAGAAAGAAGGACCATAATCCCTCACAAACACTGAATAGATTTGGAAAACAAGCAAACGAAGCACTAGTTGACCTAGCATTGCTGGCAAAAAAACTTCCTGAAGATTATATTCTCAGGAAAATATTTACTCAGAAGAACCTGGGAGTGTTGTTACAATCTATACTATGTGGAAATGAACCTATCTATTTTGTAGACGAAGAGCTTGATGTTGATATTGACTATAATCTCAGAAGAGGTCAGCTAGCAACGCTTATTGTTAAGATAGGTATTGATTTCTGTATAGATCAGTATAAATCGACAATCGAGCAAAGTACTATATTAAATGAACCAGTCATAAGTCAGCTTAGCAAAGCAAGCCAGATCTGTGACGAGATTGTAACCAAAATGTATATTCCACAAATGAGAAAAAAGATACAGAAGGAGAATTTGATATATTTGTTTGATGGATCAAAAATTATTGATACATTTGAAAAGAGCATGGATGAAATACAAAATGATAATATCAAAAAATTTGTAGACTATTGCAACGGACAACTCGGTGTAACTAACCTTCCCATTACCAGGGTTCAAGAAATTTCAAACAGAATATATACCGATGGTGTTCAAGAAATCGAGTTCAATTTGGTTAGTGAGTATGGCGATAACATTATTGGGCGCTTGGTAATGGATTATCATAGAGTTATTAGTACGGCCACACTGTATGACGACCAAAATAACCCTAAAGTAGACCTTGTACTTAGAAAAGAAAATAATGGATGGTATATATACAAGAGATCTAATTAGCCAGATTCATAATATCAAAGAGAGGGATTTATTACAATTAATAGTAGGAAGAGATCATTCCATATAATACATAGAGATATATAGAATATAGTGTCAATCAAAGTTTAATTAATAAAAGTTCTGAGCTTCTCATTTCACACAAAACTAGGTTTAGGATAACGTCTTATCTTCGATCATTGCCGGTTTTATTATTCCAGAGTCAAACAAAGTGTCCGATAATTCATTAATCTTATTTTGGTCTGTCATATTTCCAAGTGTTGAAAATAGAGTTTGGAGCTGCCTTTCTATTATGGTAATTCTATCTTCTTTAGCTTTCTGTTCCTCCAGCGTTTCATTATATGCATCGTAAGTAAGCACCATTCTACATTTCACACAGAATTTGCTATCAGGTTTATTAGATTCGTTGCAGTGTGGACATTGCTTGGAATTCAACGCATTAGACATTTTTTGATCTTTTGTTACTATTCCACAAGCTTCCAAAATACTTTCGTTTGACTCATTTCCAAAGTAGTGTAGATATCTTTGATGCATATTTGATCTAGGCGACCAACCGGCATATTGGCGTAACATGTGCTCCTTTAGTTGTGTAGACTTTTCTGTCAATGCACTATGCCGTCTTATATAGGGATTCCAGGGTTTGACAAGTAGTTCATTTATCTTTCGTTTATCATCTATAGGAATATCGCTATCTAATAACTTTGGAAAATACATCTTTTTGTAATTTGCATAGATTCTATTGATAGCCGTTGGCTGAATGCGTCTACCTATGCTTTTTCCAAAGCCACAGATTAGTGGTGCATTAGGATTTCCTTTCTGTGGATGATCATCTAACCAATCCTTTACGTATGGAATAGAATTAATAAGCAGCAGCGCCCGACTTCCTGTTTTTCCATTGACAAAAACTTGAGCGTACTGCCTACTACCATTGGACTTGAATGCAATATCTTTCATCTTTAATTTCAATAATTCAGATGGTCTGCAGCCGGTATCTCGTGAAATAGCATGATAACATCTATCTCTCTTGTTTGGACAATATTGTAGAAATAGCAAATCATCTTCAGTCGTCCAAATGTCAGAGGGTTTGTATATTGACGTTTCTTTCCTTTTTATGCCAGCAATATTTTCTATAACCTGAGGTTTGGGTCTCTCGCTAGGCTCGATATCTGGAAAATATAACCATTTGAAAAAATGAAGAAGCAATCCCCTATACAAATTATAAGTTCCTATCCACTTATGTAATTGGTCGTCAACCTCTAGTTTTCGCACACTATCTAGAAATGAGACAACGTCATCTCTTGTCATTACTTTGAAATTTTTATCATGGTAGAATTTGGACAGTTTGTGTAGAAGTCTAATATAGTTCCTTTTGTGACTATGAGAAATATTGCTCTCTAATTTCATGGATGATAGAAAGTTAATTACGATAAGTCTATTGTCTATTGATACTCGTCTTATTTTATTAGCAAATTGAGCTTCCAAACCTTCTGTTACTGAATCTATCTTCATTTCAATAAACGATGATTCGCTAATATGTGCCTGGGGTAATGCTAGTCCTTTATGCAATGTTCTCTTGATATGTGAGGTAGTAAATAAATTGATATTCTATGTCAGTTTATTTCATGTTAAATTCTTTTACTTGTTGCATTTTTATGTCTTATGAAAATATTCTTTTGTATTTTCCTAGAAAATGGGTTACTTTTTATATTGACATATATGGACTCTGCTTGTGCTGTATTGCGTATATTCAAAGCCTACCAGAAAAGAATCGCCAACTCTCAAAATCAAAATTTCATTGACTTCAAAACTCACATGAAACCTCCGTTGTCTTGGGACGGATTCGAAAAATGATATGATCTTTGATAAATGGAAAGTGGACGATGTATCACAAAATTCAGTGAAAGCCCTGAATATTCTAGTACCGCTGCTGCCTAAAGCTGATGGAGAGAATGTGTATAATCTGTCACAGTGAAAAGAGTGCAATTGCTGCTGCAAGAGTTCCCATTGATAATCCAATAACTAAGACTAAGGAAATTCCGTCCAGACATGATGATACATACAATTTGGTAACTGTTTTAAATGAAATATATGAAATATATGTATTATTCTTCCCCTTCATGTCTGTGTTCGTGCGAAGCTCCCCTACCTGTGAGAGTACCAGTATAATCTCCTGTGACTTCTATCACATCTTCAGAATTACATATTTCTTTAAGGGCCTCTAAGGTTAGTCTCTGATTTGTTACATAGTGAGTCCCTTTGTCATAAATAGCAGGAACCATGCCTGTTCTTTCAAATATTTTGTCCTTCATGACCTCGGAATCTGTCTCAGGTTTAGTGAATATCTCAACCATGTAAAATGGTGCACGTTCAGATTTCTCATGTTCCCGTACTAGTAAATCATGAATAAGTATAGGATCGACTTTAGGGAGGTAAGTTTGATAAAGGGTTTGGAGTCCCCTAAAAACCAATCTCATTTCTTGAAGTTCTGAAGTTCTATTTTCACTACTAGTAGATGATGACATTTATGTGGATTTATTAAGATTTAGTATATAAGATTTCTACAATATGTTGCATCAATGCGTGTATAGACTGGTTATGATTGATTGATTAGTCCGAACAGTTTTGAATTGTATGATCTGACTCAAAACAAAAATATGATGATTTACTAGTTCAATTCGTCTTGATATTAGATTTCAATGGCCAAAAGTTGCTAAACGTCAGAGCTTTATAAATCCACTTTAATCTCGAATTTTAGAGCTTCGAATAATAGCAGAATTAATAAATAAATTGTTAAAGATAAAGAACCAAATAAAAAAGATAAAGTTCTTACAAACTTAACCTGTCTTGGATTGCAAGAAACCCAACTTTACGGCAGTTCTATGTAATATTGTATCGTATTTGCCTGACTTCTGTATGTACACATATAGATCTATATCATTTCCTTGAGTAGCTCCAGTCTGCTTTATTATATTGCTATCAGCTGCATGATATCCAAGTGTGCTGAAATGTTTATCAAAATATGCCTTATCTCCTGCAGGAACTACAAACAATCCTGCTGTTGGCATTGTTGAATTAGTAGATCCGTTGTCTGGAGCATTTTGTGGGCTCACAACATTAATTGTTCCTGGAGTCGATGCTGTAGACGTGGGATCTGAAAATGTGTATTTCCCTATAGTGTCAAAAGTAAATTGAGTCCCATTTTTGTATGGAATTGTCTGATTTGAAAACACTGATTGGCCACTATTACCCTTAACTACGACACCATGATTTGCTGCTGGATCGCCATTGACCCAGATAACATTCGTACCTTGAACTACTGTTGCTTCAAGTGGAAGAAATGCCTGATTTACAAGCTTCTTATTCGGAACTAATATAACCAAGTTTTTAACATCAGCATCAGCTTGTATGCTGTTCTGTTCGGAAATGGTCTTTGCATTAAATCCAGGAGCCCCTGTTCCACCAGTTGGTCCGCTTGAAGGTCCGCCTGCAGTCCCACCCGTTGTTCCACCACTAGGTCCAGTGGAAGGCTGCTCTGGTTGCGTACCCGGGAATACTGAAACTTGTGCATTAGCAGATTGGAAAATAAGCGATTCTGACTTTGCACCCATTCCCACTATAACTAACAAAATAGCTAACGAAAGTGTAGTTACAGCTATTGTAGTTGCTATCATCTTCATAACAACGTGTCTTATTTTTTTGATATTTAAATTGAATTGTGTTTGTAGTTTTTGACCCTTGAATCATATTGATATAATGTATTTATACTTGAATCGCTATAACTTATCTAAATTACATTGTAATGTGCTTGATAATAGTGATTATATGTTTCTAATCGTAATGGATTTAGTAAGAATTCTACTAATACCCTGTAATCATTGCATAATGAAAATAGAGTCAAAATCTGTATGGACATTCTTAATTGTATATCTAAGTTCAAAGTCTATTTTTACTTGTTTATTCTATATCGTTGTTATTCTAAATAAAGAATTAATTAATAACGCAGGTTTGTACCACAAGCGATTCTTTAGTATGAAGCGTCATTCACTTAAATTTCGTTTCAATGATTGCTTGATCTCAAGAAAATTCAGACTTATCGACATTGTGAGAGAACAAGATATTTCTTAATACTGAAATTCTGTTCTTCGAGTTTGATCATTCGAAATCGTATTACTAATGGCTTTTTTTGAGTATACTTAAAAACCAAATTAGAATTACCTGATAAAGCAGTACGAGTTCAAATTATTAGACACAAGCGGACAGAACTTTACATAGAATTGATGAGTACAATTCTACTTATGTTAGGCTGTTAGATCAGCTTACTGCATATAATTTTTATAAATATGCGCATTATGTATGCTATAGTACGAATAATGAAATATGTAGCAATCGTGATTTTTATGATTGAGATTAGTGTTGTTATTTCATCACTTTCCTCTATTTATTTACCAGTATTTGCGGAAAGCCCCCTGACATCACTATCTAATCCCATTTCAAGCAATAATGGTGCGTCACTTTATCCTTTATTTAACCAACTGAGCAAATCAGTAGTTCAGGTTGTGAGTATAAATCCTTCCATCACTACTACTCTACCGTCACAAAATACAACAACTGAGGTAGCAGCAGGATTTGTTTATGATAGATTTGGTCATATAATTACTGCTAATCACGTTTTAGGAGGGGCTATCGAGGTAGCTGTTATTTTTAAGAATGGAGATACGCATAATGCCACTGTTATAGGAAGGGATCCTTATACGGATATAGCTGTACTTCGTGTTGTTGATTTATTCGCAAATATTGATAGTAAAAGTGCTAATCAGTACCTTGTACCAGTAACACTAGCAAACTCTTCGACGATTAAAATAGGAGACCACGTTACAACCATCGGCTATCCTTTTGCATCGAAAATAGCTATGACATCAGGTATAGTGAGTCAAACCGCTTTCCTACTATCTTTTTCTTCGCTCGGCTATTTAGTTCCAGATACGATTGAAACGGATGTTGCTGTTAATCCAGGTAACTCCGGGAGTCCTTTAATTGATATGAATGGTGAAGTAATTGGATTAATTTATGGTAGACTAAATCCTACCACAGCTCCCTTAGGAGAGTTTTCTGGTCTAAGTGTAGCTATTCCATCTAATGCAATAATACAAATAGTTCCATCGCTTATTCAGAATGGGACATATATTCATCCAGATGTCGGGATTACGGGGTCAACACTTACTGTAGACTTGGCAAAGCATTTTCAAAATATTCCTGACAATCTGAAGGGAGTAGTAGTAAATTCGATATTGAGGAGAGGAACTGCTGATAGAGCGGGTATAAATGCTGCGATTACAGATAAATATGGTCAACGACAGCTCGGTGATATTATAACTTCATTGGATGGTCATAAAATTCCCGATATTGAAAGTTTTCTATCATACATCCAGGAACATAAAAGAGTAGGGGAAAGTATTTCTTTTGTTGTCTACAGAGATGGAAATTACGTGAGTTTAAATTCTACTCTACAACCTGTAAGTCCTATATTATGAGTCTCAATTTTTTCTTGTCAAATATCGAATTTCAAGAATAATTTATTACTTATTGACTATTCATCCTATCCTAAAGCTTCTCACAGAAGAGAAAAGGACATCGTTTATTATCCATGTGCTGCTATTATCGATTAAAGTGTATGGACTCTATAGATATTATGCCTCCTGAAAAAGTCGCTTTTATCGCATATAACATTGGAGTATATGAATCTGTTCAGAAGTTTGGAGGGTTAATTACCAGCGGAAAAATAACTAATAGTATGGATGTTGGAAAAATTGCGGAACTACTATCCCAATCTAGTACTTTTTATGATTCAGAAATTATATCTTCGCTTATTAATGCAATGTTGTCCTATACAAATAATTCAACGATCAGTAGAATAACGCCTAATCAGGTCAATTATGTAATGAACCAACTAAAGGCTTCTGGAGTTTCTTTGCCATAATTATTACTGTTTTCATGTCAATTAACAAGAATTACTGCGATCGTGGTTAGATTTATTATTAAACATTAGATATATACTAGTGACTAGACTGTTAATGTAGCACACTTTCCAAATTGAAATCAAGTCTGTTCGTGAAATATAGAAGGGTCATACTTTTCAATAAAAACTTAGTCATATCAGGAATAATATCATTTCTAGGTGGAGTAGTAACTACCCAAATATACAAAACAATAGATAACAATAACGTATCAAATTCGGTTATCACACTAATAGTTGGATATTGTGTTTACATTCCTATCTTTTCATTTCTATTTTACAGGGATAATAAATCAAGATATGTTGACCCAGTAACAAAAAGGAGAAATTTTAAGAATATAAAGGACGATATACTAAAACTATTTAGCATATTTAGTATCTCTGAAGTAGTGTTTATAGTAACAAAACTCTACATTCATTATTCGTTACTAAGCCTAAATTTTCAACCATATGTAGCTATAACAATAGCAGAATTGACTGCCTGGATAGTATTTCTAGTATTAATTAATGTAAGTATCAAACTAGTAAAGCTCTTAAAATAACTGTAATCGTGGAAAAAGTTCTCTGTAATTTACAAGAACCAGGCAGATTGACAGTTTAGATGATATGCGATTTTATTTTGATGGCTGTTATGGATGCAAAGTATGCTTTAAGGTATGCGATATTATAATAACCACCTCTTCTTATTGTTAATAGGTTTTAGAATTGAGCGAGTATTTGCAAAAGAATAAAAATGAAATGCAAAATAAAAGACTGGCTTCGTTTCTGCCTAGTTCAACTGAAATCTTATATGAGCTTGAGTTGGCAGACCAAATAGTAGGTGTAACACATGAATGTAATTATCCTGAAGATGCTAAAACAAAACCTAGACTAGTCCATTCTTCTTTTGATGCTACAATCCTACAAAGCATTGATATTGACAATAAAATAGCAGAAATGATGAAAACTAGTCAAGATATTTATGTAATAGATGATCAAAATCTACTAAAAGCAAGGCCTGACATTATTATTGCTCAAGGTATTTGTGATGTCTGTGCACCATCTGCTAAAGAAATAGACCGTGCTGTGACTATTTTAGGGTACAAGCCAGACATTCTAGTTCTCGACCCACACGATCTTGACGATATTTTATATAGCATAATACGCATCTCAGAAAAAGTAAACAAGGTAGAGGAAGGACACAAGATGGTAGCATCTTTGCAAAAAAGAATTGATAATATAATCAACAGAGTCTCTAATAATGAGAATAATATTAGAAAAAATCACCTGAAGGCGAGGGTGATATGCATTGAGTGGATCGATCCGTTTTATACTGCAGGCCATTGGGTCCCACAAATGGTGACTATTGCAGGAGGGATAAACGGGATAAGCTTTCGAGGCAAGCCATCACGTCGCATGTCCATGAATGAAATTGAACTATTTGATCCTGACAAAATAGTTCTTATGCCATGTGGATTTGATTTGAATAGAACCTTGAGTGAAGTAAAAATACTAGACAAGATTGATAACTGGAAATCACTACAAGCTGTAAAGAACAATGAAGTCTATGTGGTTAACGCCAATGCCTACTTTAGCAAACCAGGACCTAGGACGATCATTGGATTAGAGATATTAGCCAAAATTATTAATCCAAGTCTTTTTGAAGATCTTTATGTACCTTCAAATTCCTTCACAAAATTAGTGTCCTAAGATAGTATAGCGGTCATACCTCTAATTTGAATAGATTTCTCAATCAGCTTGATTGACCAATATAAAATTTAAGCCAAGGCAAGGCCCAGAAACTGGCTTATCTAGACAATTAAATCATTCATTGGATTTCCTTTAATATGGAATCTAGATCAGATTTGTTAAGACCTATTCCACGTTTCGCATCCCTTCTCGATATGATTTCGCCCCTGTCGTCGAATGCTATCAAGGTAGGAACAGCCTCCATTGAGAATCTGTCCCAAAGCGGATTATCGTCATCATTCACTTTAGAGCCATACATTTTATATCCTTTCATAGTAGATTTTTTATCCTCTTGCTTTGCAACAACAGACTCAAACACTGGTTTGAACTTTTGACAGTAAGGACACCAGTCAGCGTAGAACATCACGAGTGCTCTTTCATTTGAGGACAATAAGTTATCAAATTGGGATGGTTCAAGATGTTTCATATACTAATGCATAAATCAATCATAATATGTAAAAATTGCTAATATTGGACCAAATAAAAATTGGATATTTTAATATTTACGAGATTGTTCGGTTGGATACTTTCACTAAATTTAAAGACTATCATACTTTCTCCTACCATGTTGTATTACTGGCCATAGCTCAATTATTACTGTTGACAGACCAATCTAATATCTATTCGATAACCGTTGGATATTAGATAGATTAGATTAGGTTAAATTTAATTAGTCTAATAAAATTTCGGCAATTCTAATGTTGGTTCTGTATCACAATAAGGTAACTTTTTTTACTATTTACACCCATTTGCTTATATAATTTTGAAGTGTAATCTAGAAAGTGATAAAGGAGAACCAAGCCATACACCTTGTAATTCTCTTTATCACATTAACTTCCTCCCTTTTCATTTGCTCATTTAATATCATTGGAAATATGACTAGTACCGTGTATGCATATGCAATTTCAAGTGTGTCAAAAGTTTCTACTAATGAAAATCTGGATGATGTATGGGTCAATCATGATAACTATGGTAAGGAAGTAGTTGTTGTGAATGACAATATTGGTGGTATTGGTATTCAGAATATCTTTGTGGATAGAGTCGATAACAATAGACCAATACACAAACTATCTTTTTCACTATCATCGGGCTCCTGCGACAGCAATTTGGCTGATCAAGCATGTCAAGATCAACAGCAATTTCAAGTGAATCAAGATTCAACTCCTGATGATAGTTGCTTATTTCATCCAGAGCAGGAAAAATGTAAACCAGACCAAATAACTGGTAAATGTCCATCAGGATTCTCCATGAATGAAAATCAACATTGCTTCCCAGACAAGCCGTGTCCACCTAGATATGAAAAACACAATAATGATGAAACTGGTGCTTGTTATCCTATTGTCCAATAAGCATAAGCAGAGTCATTCTCGTCAGAAATAGGTTATAGTTTACGGATAGAATGTTTGCAAGTTTGATATAGGACTAGTACTGCCCATGCAATCTAAATATAATGTCACACCACAACTCAAATTACTTAGATGATAGGAGGAAGCAGATCTAAAAATAAAAAACATTCTGGGAATTAAAAGAAAGATCGAAATCAACAGTTGAATTGTTAGTGGACAATAGCATGCTGGAATGTGTTAACTATTGCTGCCTGCTTTAGCTACTACTCATGTATAATTAATGTTCTACGTGACTGACTGAGACTATGTTATTTCTGAATAGAATGTTATGTTATTCAATTCTATAACTGATTTACCCAATAGGATTGACTCGATGCATTCAACAAGTTTAAGGTTGTTTGCTGAACTGGTTCATTCAACCATAAACGAACAAATTGATTTAATTCTCCCTGCCTTTATCTCCACTATCATAGACATCATCATAGTTCAATTTCTGATCTATTTTTCTCTGTAATTCCTTATAGTGCTCATATCTTCTAGTCCATTTTGAAAGCACAAACCATTGTCTTATTCCAATCCCTAACGATATTAGGGAGATCAGAAACGGAAGAAAACGAGCTATGCCAAAATAGTAACTAAATTGCGGATGTGGACCAAATCTTTCAGGTAGTAATCTACCACTATACCCAAACGGAAATGGCGGTCCGAATATTGCAAATGTAACAGCAAAAGATAAAGGTGGAATAATCATAATAGTGAATATCATTATTATGAATATCTCTTTTGTAATGTTGAGTTGATCTATGATTCAGTCCATTATTTGAAATAGATTTTCTTTAGATTCTTTGTCTTGATCATTATTTTTGTTATCATCAGATTTCTTTGGGTATGTCATGATGGGATTAAATATGGTATTATTGACTCAATGTATTATAAACAGTGCAGTACATATGTCATAGATAACTATGAATATGCCGCGACCAATGTCATTTGGTGGTCTTCTCAGTCTCAATCCTAGGAAACAGTGATTCATATGGTTCTAGAACCTGTTTTAAGATACTGTATCCTTTCTCTGCAAGCTTGTATTTGATTATCGTTTTATTACCCCAGGGTTCTTCAGTTCTAATTATCATTTCCTTTGTAGACAGATCGTCAATGATGTCTTTGTGCTTTACAATGTTTAAACCACAATATGTCAAGAGTTTTGTTTGATTAAGCTCACCATATTCATAAAGCTTCAAGAGAATATCTTTCCTGATGTAAACTCTGTCTCGATATTCACGAACCAATTTAATTCAGTTGATACATGCATAGTTAGAATCTTGAAATCGAATTGTTAAGAGCGTGTATTTGGAAAATGATTTGTGTTCATGATAATGACGATAGTAATAAATGATACGACTAGAAGTTAGAATAATCATTGACAACATTTAATCGTATTTACAATACTATGGTATCATCTAAATATGAATGCATATTGTCACATTGTGCGAGTAAAAGAATCAAGACATCAGGTAACTATGTTACGTATCATAGGTAGACAATGGATAATATAGTCTGAGTTTTTATATAACCAATGAATATAAAAGGAATCTCAAGTAAAAAAGGCTTGACAATTTCTGCTATATTGGGAGCTGGAATTTTATTGTCAGCTATATTTATAGCCTCACCTGTAGCGTCTACATGGGCCCAACAACTGACAGGAAACAATAGTAGTAATAACAACAATGCATACACGAATGAGTTAAGCACAGTTCCTAAAATCAATGGTTCAGTAAAAGTAATAGAAAATATAAAGAATATGTTCAAAGAGAACGCAAAAGTATCATTCACTGCAGCTTCTGAAACCGCACAAAAGCAGATACCGAATGGCACAATATTAGGTGGTCATCTTGGAGTAACACAAGGATATTTGACATATACATACTTTGTAGTAGATCCTAACAGGCAAACTGGATACAGCGTAATTATAGATGCTGGAAACGGTAAAGTGCTATACACATCACAAGGTTTTCCAATAGGTCAGTTCAATAATCAAGAAGGACCACGAATGTTCGCATCATTTGGAGGTGGAGGATTTGGACATTGGAATAATCTGCACGGCCAATTTGGAGCTGGAGCAAGAGCAGGCGGTTTTTGGCACTGAGGTAGTTAATCACCTCGGACCAATCACACCGTAGGTAAATAGATCGGTAGATAGAGAAAATAGAAGATATGGTTAGCATTATTTCAAGTCGTGAAATGCATACATGCATTGATCGAGTGTGGTTCATTCTTGCAGATATTGATAAAGAGCCATATTTCTGGCCTAGTTTGAACGCAGTCACTAATATTAGTAAGAATGGCAACACTGTAGAAAGGGAAGTTACGATTGGCTTCAGAAATTCAAAGAGCTGCCAGACTGTGATGCTTAATCCCCGGAAATCAATAGAAGTATCGATGATTAGTGGTCCTATAACAGGCGTCAGGAATATCTTATTGTATACATCCCCCATGGATGATAATAAAACGAGAATCAGTATTTTGTGGGACGTAGATCTTTCTAA
>JARBAU010000077.1 GCA_029237525.1 Nitrososphaerales archaeon
GCATTCTTTTCATGGCATAGTACATAACAGTGATTTTGAATGACAGATTACAAATGATAGATCTTTTACATTCATGGTATGCATAACTATTTATAATTGGCTGCAAGCACTAACTTTAATCCTAACCATTCTTACAAGTCTAAATCTAAGTAGTGAAAATATATCGCTGTTTATAGTTATATTTAAAAACTCAAGTTAAATTCCATATCTCATGACTATAAATATTAGTGATATGATGAGCAAGAACTTGGAACTCGTTGAAGTAATGACTTCTGTGATGGAAGCAGCAAGAAAGATGAATGAAAAGAATGTGAGTTCTTTGGTTGTTGTTGATAATGAAAAAAGACCAATAGGTATAGTTACTGAGCGAGATTTGGTTAGAAAAGCATGCGTTAATGACATACGCACTAGTGCAATCAATGTTAATGAGATTATGTCCTCTCCTATTATTACAATTGACAGTAGCTCATCAGCGTCAGACGCAGTTGATATAATGGTGCAAAAAAATGTCAGACATTTACTAGTTGTTGATAACAAAAATAATAATGATATAAACAAGCCTATCGGAATAATTACTCCTCTTGACCTAAGAGATGAGGAGTATACTGATGAGGGACTGCAAAGTGCAATACAAGAGCTATCAGCATATTATAAATAGATTGACATATGATGTAATGACCTGGCTAAAATGGCAGAAATATTTTTCAACTTGGAATCATAAATGTAAATATGGGAACTCCACAGAAGGATGACAAACCTGTATCGTCTACCAATACGATTGAAAGCAAATCTGAACCACTGTTTCAGGTACCACAGTTTCACAAGATATTAGTTCCATACGATGGGTCCAAAATGTCTGATAAGGCTCTGAGCTATGCAACATACTTGTCAAAAATTTCTGCTTCGGATATCTTTATTCTTAACGTGATAGAAAAGTATAGTGATCTAAAGATGTATTGCCTACCACGATTAGAGCAGAATTTGGACAGGAAAAAGATTGGGACAAAATATCAGGTAAAGATTTAAAAGTTAGAATAGGAGGAGCGTTAAAAAGAATTATTGAGGATAAAGCGAGCCTTTGTAAAGAAGCAGGAGTAGTAGCCAATATTGCATTTGAGATTCGTACAGGTAACGCTGCTGAGGAAATCATCAAAGTAGCTGAGCAGAACCAATTTGATGTAGTTATAATGGCAAGTCACAGACTAACCTCAACAATTAGAGGAATAGGTAGTACTGCCAGAAAGGTTATTGATACCATAAAGAAACCAGTGCTTGTAATATATGACTAGCATTGATGATGTTATTTAGGATACGCAGATAACTTGATAATGTAATATTATTTATATTTATATATGCTTTTGAAAAGGACGTGATAACCACGTAATGCATGAAATAATCAATTGCATTGTTTAAGATGTATATAATCCTCATACACATCTTATAATACATAATTTTAGAGCAAATATATAAACAAAAAAGATAACCATAACGTTTGTGTTAAACATTTGTTTTCCAAGGCGCAAAGTGAAATATATTTATCATTCATAGCATTTTTTCAAATACTAATTTTCGATCGTCTAAAGTTGAATTCCTTTGCTCTTGCGATATTCATCGACTGACAAAAATCTAACACTAAATTAATATATGGTTTGTGAGGCCACCTCCAACAGAGCAAATTCTGTCCGTACGAGTAGCAAAAATTAGGGGCATTCCAATACGTTTACATTTTACACTTCTTATTGCATTTATTCTTATCACGTGGACAGTAGCCGTACATTTATTGCCTACAATCTATCCCAGACTCAGCCCTGCAGAATATTGGATCAGTGGTATTATAGGAGCTACAATTTTGTTTATCTCTGTACTTTTACATGAATTGGCTCACTCCATAGTTGCATTAAGCTATGGACTCAAGGTGCATCAAATAATATTATTTATTTTTGGTGGGGTGTCAGATATCGAAGAAAAGCCTAGCAAAGAATCCTCAAAAGACTTCCACAAAGAATTCAAAATAGCAATAGTGGGTCCTGTCATTAGCTTTGTTATTGCAGCTGTTCTAGGAGTCTCGTGGCTGGTTCTTTCATCTTTAATCACTAACGATAGCAGCAACACAGCTACGTCTATAGTAACAGCGAATAACTATAGTGGATCATTTATACTGATGATGACCGCGGACATTGCAAAGGCAGTCCTTCGCTATGGAACGTTAATAAATATTCTTCTAGGTGCATTCAATCTAATACCGGCATTCCCATTAGATGGTGGAAGAGTCTTACGTGCCTCATTGACGCGTTGGAAGAAAAACTATGATCAAGCTACAAAAATATCTGTACGAATTGGGATAGGAATATCCTATGGATTTATCGCACTTGGCTTTCTTACAATGATTTCAGGATCATTTATTGGTGGCATCTGGATACTTCTTATCGGATGGTTCCTAAACAGTGGAGCACAATCGTATTTACAACAATATGAGATAACATCAATTCTATCTAAGGTTCCTCTTGGCAGTATCATGAATACGAGTATAGTTACTGTAGACGAAGGTCTTACAGTCAGAAGATTGATTAATGATCGCTTCAATTTATACTCTAAAGACTCATTTCCTGTGACAACTGCGAATTGCCACTTCTTGGGAATGGTAACATTCAAAGATACTTGGGGAGTACCGGAATCAAGCAGAGCGGAGACAATAACTAGAGACATAATGATTCCCAAAAACAATTTAATCTTGATGGATACTAATATGACAGCTGACGAGGCACTATTAGAAATGACAAGGAAAAATATGGGTAAGGTATTTATTTGCACAGAGGAAGGAATTTTAATTGGCTTGGTAAGTAAAACGGATATAATGAATGCAGCAAGTGAACGAAAAGGATATGATGAGGCGGTTAGAAAATTTCGATGAACAAAATATATTAATCTTGGAAAGTGCAATCTATTATAACTAGGAACTACACATAAGGAGACCGGAGAATTTTCGATATCCTGGCAATAATTGCACTACATGCTAATACCCTGCGTGAATACTTTCAGGTTGACTGAGTAATAAAGAATTTCCTGATAATATAATATAATCGAACTTGATACTAATTTCGAAATTCCCAAGCCTTATACTCGATAAGGAGAAGTAATGCTAAAACATTGATTCTGATTAAGATAGTAACATAACGAGAAATTGTTATTTGAATAGAATCGTAATTGATATGACTTGCTTTGTACTGCGTTGCAGTCATTAGATTTAAATACCATTTTAACTTGCAACACTATTCCCTACATACCAAGGTTGCAGCCTGTATTCACATCATAATACCAGACGCATTTCAGTGAATGCTCTCCAAATCTGGTAAAAATCGAAAACAGGCTGCATCTTCTGATTTCTTATATGGAGTTAAATTTTCAAACTTATCTAGATTCTCACACTTCTATAAAGACAAGGAATTTCAAATCATATACCGACTAGTCTCATTCAAATTTGGATTTCCTGCTTATTCTCATGAGAATTAAAGTAAATAAGAAAAGGTAAGGATACAACTATTACTATAACAAGACCGCATTAATTGAAATTATCAAAATGTATGAAATGAAATTCGAGTAGATAGCACAACATTAAGTTATTCTTGTGGCTATGTCGAACGAAGGTTTAACTTTGTAATTCTTTAGATATTATGGAAAAGGCAAAACAAATGGTGATTCACTATTTTTACTCCTACTGCTATCTCCAGAATTAGAATTTGAGTTTGCATGTGTCGTTAAACTATTTCCGGCAGTTTTTGTTCTAACATCGTTACCTGGAGAGGATAAAAAAGGGTATTGTAGTCCTTGCAATCCACATGAGGATATAGCAACATTACCTATATTTTCATTAGCGCATGTTTTAGCAAAGCTTTCATTTAATTGAGATCCAATAGATGACAATAATACATTTGCTATCAAGGAAATGATCAAAGCCGACAATATAATAATGGCACTTTCATGACGGTCACGATGATGATATCTCGTAGGTCGTAGGACTAATATCTAATTACTGTTTATTTTATTAGATTTAATAACATAATTGCTATAACTTTCTACTAGGATATTATAATTACCACAGATGCCCATTTGTCCGTATACTATTCTCTTAACCTTCATCTATCATTACAATAGAGCACGTTGAAAATCCATTTTTCAAATTTCATTGCACTAATATGGGACAAGAATTACAAGATTTTTGTATTGTTTTAATAATGCTTCCTAAATAGTGCAAGTTTGATATACAAAAAGCATATTGTAATTAGGATGTATTGCAGAAAGGCGACATAACTTTGGATGACACTTTGGTGCTTGTTATTACTGTATATATTTCTAGCAAGAACAACTAACATATGCTTTTGTGTGTGAAAAGATATGAAATTCTGGACAACCCTATCATTATTAGAGAACATTCAAGATAGTCTTTAATCTATCCAGCAGAATTCTATTATCAGCTAAATAAAATTTGTTTGCAATATTATCAGTTGTACAGTTAGCAGAAAAATCGTACTTATTTAAATTCATTAAACGGCACTGAATTCATACTATTTAATAGTCAGATCTAATTTGTACGACATCTTAAATGATTACTAGTGAAAAGAATTTAAAGTTTCGTGATATTGATGAATTTTAAATTTTCAGTCAGAAAGGGCTCAGGTATAGAAACTATTGAAGAAATGAGCGATTCAAGAAATGATCCTGACTGGCTGCAAGAATTTCGATTGAGATCCTATAATCTTTGTCAATAAATTAGTATCAAATAGTGTTTGTGATTCTATAGAAATGCATCTTCAAAATATTCATCATCACGATACTGCTTCTATAAAAGAAGATAAAAGGTTAGACAATGATAAATCCGCTAGAGATATAGATGCACACCGGTCTCCCAAAATTCCACAAACAGAACATACATCTGTAACCGAAACAAATATTCACCATCATTTCGATGCAATTTGTCATAATTTAAGAGAATATCTCACTAAGAAGGGTGTAACAGCTGTAGATATGGATAATGCGGTCAAAGAACATACTGAAATTTTGGAAAGACATCTCGGAATGATAATTCCACCTGAAGACAGCAGGAATGCTGCATTAAATGGAGCTCTCTGGTCGAGTGGTTTATTTATTTACTTTCCTACCAACGTAATAATTGACTCTCCGATATACTCGAATTATGGAAATAATGACACTACCACTAATCAGTTTGAAAGAAGTCTTATAATTGCAGATGAAAGTGCAGAAGTACATTATATTGAAGGTTGCATTTCACCAACTCAAACTCATGTGAAGGGATCGTTACACTCTCTAGTTACAGAATTAGTTGCAAACAAATATTCCAAGATTAGATACACTACACTCCAGAATTGGAACAAAGATGTCTATAATCTAGCATCAAAGAGAGCATATGTATACGAGAGTGCTACGATTGATTGGAAAGACGGAAACATAGGTAGCAAGCTCACCAAGGATTACTCAAGCATATATTTGCTCGGAAGAAATGCCTTTGTGGAAATAGCGTTATTAGCTTTCGCTGGATCCAGTCAGCATCAAGATATCAGCATGCAAACAGTACATTTAGCACCTCGTACTACGGCGAAAATTTCTAGGAAATCTATTAACAAATCATATGGTAAAACTACATTTGAAGGATTATTGCATGTTAGCAAGGGTGCAATAGGTTCAAAAACTGACATACAGTTTGATGCACTGGTTTTTGATGAAAGTTCAGGAGTAAATACTTATCCGTGTCTTGAAGTTAATGAAGAAAATAGCGTTAATTCTTATGGATGCAGTTATTAGGAAAGTTGGACCAGATCAAATGTTTTATCTTATGAGTAGAGGATATCCAAAATGTGATGCAATTTCGTTGATCGGTAGCGGATTTGTAGGAACATTCTTGAAACACATTTCTCTTGAATATGCAGTCGAGCTAAGTAGATTGTTACAACATAAGAAGGAAGAAGGGATTTATAGCCACGTTCAAGATGACCGACCTAAAAATGAATCTGGGATAAATTATGAATGGTAAAGTACATAACATAATCTGGCGCAACAGGATATAATAATAAATAGTAAATTGCACTGCCAGTACAGCTAGAACACCAAAACTAACGATCTGCTCGACTATACGCGATTACAAGAATGAGATTAATACCATGATGCTTTGGCATTTAATCACATGCAATGTGGTTCACTGTAGACCAATATTTTACATACCTTCTTCTTATTAATTCAAATATGTCAGGAGTGGTACTACAATCTACAAAAGAGATTCAAGATAGAGAGGAGTATAAGAAACGATTATTGCTCGAAACAAACAGAGTAATTGATGATAAAAATAGTAGCAAGACTATGCTGAGAATTCTGCAAAATTATTATGAAGGGTACCAATCAGTTTGTGATTCATGGATTATTGCTTATAAAGTATATATAATGTGGCTATCGCGTTTTATATCTAAACTATATTCATTGCCACTTGACTAATGAATATTATGAGGAGTTAATTTACATAATAACGCCAATATGCGTACATGTGTTAGTGCAGAAAATGAATATAGTGTAATAGAAGAAACAGTTGATGGAGTTAAGCTAAAGAATCTGGAATCGTAGGGCATCTCGCTATTTCAATTCATCTATAGTAGCGAGCAATCTCTATTATTCAACTGCGTGCAGATGCGGAGCTTTTGCTGATGTTTTTCGTATAATGAGCCTTTGTCACCTGGCAACCATGAAGTACATCTTAAAGTGAGCGTCATAAATCCATCAAAACAAACTATAACCTTACGCAGAATGGACGCTTCATTTAAATGGAGTTCGCTAAAACTTTACTACATTTCAACTATCCTATCTCAAAGTCGGCTTGACTCAGTTCGTTGGTATTTTGCATCGTCTTCCTATGGCATCCAGATACCGGACTCATAACAGAATTGACACCAAGATTTGGGCGTAACACTACAGAATCACGTAGTGATCTTCTTTATCGAAGTTTATTTTTTAGTTTTTGATTTGATATTCTTCATTAACTCTTCAGCTTTGTCTTGACCCAATATGTTCTTTAGTTTTTCTTCTGATTCTTTTCCTTTCCAAGAATTCAACACTTTAATGACATTATTTTTAGTGTCTGGGGTAAAGTCCTTTATTGCATTGTCTATTATCTTTCTGTGGCCTCTAGCGAAATCCTTGGGTCTAAATACAGCACCCATATAATGGGTTATGAAGATTATCAATAATAATATTGTGGGAGACGAAACAGTTGACTGGTAATTTCTGTTTTTATATATGTTAGATTCCGATATCTGGTTGAGTATCCTGTTGTATGAATCAATGAAACTTGTTGCATAAATGTTAGCATTCTTCTCAGATCCTCTATGTGTGCCTGCTTTTGTCCTTATATGGATGTAAAATTAATGTACTACCACAGAGGGATTGTAAAGATATCTGAGTTTATTTCATAAATTTTACATTCTTTTTTAGAAATAGCTGGCAACAATTGACCAAGTTCATACATGGCTTGAATTTTGAATTAGAAAATGGTTAATGGACTTATAAGGTACTATGTATAGCTATGGGTTATTATGTGTTACTTATAATCGCTGGCTGCCATAATTAATCAATGATTCTAGACGTAGATAGTGTAGTCCTTGCTGCTGGGTTTGCCTTTTGTCAGACGCCGTTGGCTAGTGGAAAGATTATTGACTTAACTCGTGTCTTATGGAGCTGAATTGCTGGGCAAAACTGAAAACCTGACAAATTCGGGAAGATAAGTCAATCTCTTTTTGCATTCACTAGACGTACTCGTTTTCGGTAATTAAGTGTTGTACTAACTATATGTGAATGTACGTAGCAAGTCTAAAGCAGACAGTAGCCTATGTGAAAGTATGTTTGTAGGAATGGATGTTCACAAGAACTATCTACAGATAGCTGTTCTAGACGAACATGGAAAGGTAGTGAATAATTCTAGAGTAGACAATAGCCTGAGCAAGATTGCTAAATTCTTCGACCGTCTTGATATTAGTAAAAGTAGCAAGATAGTAATGGAATCATCTGGTATGTGGTATAACATATACGAATGTCTGAGCAAGAGGCACCTAGACGTACGGTTATCTAATCCAGCCAAGACGAGAGCTATTGCATCAGCTAAAATAAAGACTGACAAACTCGATGCAGTAAAACTAGCTGATCTACTGAGAGGTGGATACATAGCAGAATGTTATATACCCTCAAGACGAAAGATGGAACTACGAGAGCTAGTAAGACATAGGGCCGCCTTAGTGAGAATGAGAATTAAGCTCAAGAACAAGATCCATAGTATCATGCTTATGAAGGGTACCTCAATATCGTATGATGGTACCCATACCTTTACCAAAAGTTATATTGAGAAGCTAAAAGAACTCGATGATTATAGAATTCATGGGTAGATTCGTGTAATTGAATCGTTAAATGAAGAAATTAATACTGTATC
The DNA here is from genome assembly GCA_029237525.1 of Nitrososphaerales archaeon. Lineage (GTDB taxonomy): Archaea > Thermoproteota > Nitrososphaeria > Nitrososphaerales > Nitrososphaeraceae > JARBAU01. Next base: position 8,480 of record JARBAU010000077.1, read on the forward strand.
TAAGAAGGTATTGTTGCTTGCTCAAGGAGATGAAATGGCTAAATTACTAATGACAGTTCCTGGCATCGGATATTACTCTGCTGTATTAATAATCAGCGAACTTGGAGACATAAACAGATTTCCTGATTCACATCATCTATGCTCGTATGCTGGATTAATACCATCGACACATAGCTCTGGTGGATTAACCTATCATGGTAGCATTACAAAGACAGGGAGTAAATATTTGCGATGGATAATGCTAGAAAGTCTCCATGCACATGTTCGTAATGAAAAGAATAGTAACATAGCACAGTTTTACCATCGAATATCAAAGAAGAAGGGTAACTCTAAAGCAGCTGTAGCTGCTGCAGCCAAATTGCTGAAGGTAGTTTACTGGATTATGAAAGAAAGACGAGTGTATGAAAGATTAGGATGATGATTAATTCATTTATTATTATTATAGTTAAGGTGTTAACCACGACTCTGTGTATGAGGATAAAGCCTCGATTAGCTAACTGTGGTATCTCCTTAACAAATGGATAAAGACAGTAGTGAGGGAAAGCCTCGAATGGATTACTATCCGAAAAAACTATTGGATGTGTATGTAAATAGAGGTGATCTATACCAAGAATAAGAAAAATGGAAATCCTTAAAATGGTTCATATGGATTACAGAGATGGTTACACTCCTGTAAGTGTGTCCAAATAGAAATCAGAACAAAGTTTAATCTATTACATAAAAGAGAATGGACTGGTGATACCATAAGCAATATTTGTAAGAGATATGGTGTATCCAGAAAGACCTACTACAAGTGGGATAATAGATACAAATTGAAAGGGATGGAAGGTTTATCGAATCTCTCTACAAGACCTAATAATATCAACTACAAGAAGAAGATAACACCAGAACTAGAAGAGACAATTCTTGATCTACGATTAACCAAGAGATTTGGATGTAGTAGGATCAAGTTTAGATTAAAAAGATCCATTGGAATCTCGCTAAGCACTCGAACTATATACAAGCTACTAAATAGACATGACCTTAGCATCCTTAAGTGTAA
>JARBAU010000078.1 GCA_029237525.1 Nitrososphaerales archaeon
AATAGTAAAAAATCCAGATTTTGCAATTTCGTTGATTGTATTGACGACATCATTTTTTCTGATCCAGTGAAGCTGGATATTTTGTCGGGTTGTGATTCTAAGACTTTGTCGAGTTATGGATTTGGAATCTATAGTTGGCTTCGAATACAAATCAGCAACATTATCGAGTATATTCCAGTGCTTGTACGTGATTGGTCCTCCTCCTGGTATACTTACACGTATCATGTATACCCAATCTTTTTCTCGTCCAGTATTTGCTCTGTTGTATTCTAAGTAGATCCCATGCGATTTCGCAATTTGCTCAGATTCCCACGAGATATTTTCAATACTTCTAACTCTGAATTCGTTGACTAGGTTTCCCCTCAGATTATCTGAATTGAGCTTTGCAATCTCTACCTTAGAATAGTCTTTTTGATTAGTTCTAAAATTCGGATCTATATCGATTGGCATATTTGACCTTGTGGATCTATACAATTAATGTTATCATATTTAAAATGTAAATCTTCCAAATGCCGCTAAGATTTAACTTCAAAATCAATGTACTCTACGATTTTGAAGTTGGAACAATTTATTGTTTATTAGACACACCAAACAAGGTGGCGGTTGAATAGCGTAATCATTGGGTTAAGGCTGTTTGATTGTATTCAAATTCTTGATTACCGCCTTCATAGTTGTGAACATATTCTTGTAAATCAATTAGGTTTAAATTGACGAGTTATCGTCTTGATCCTTTTTGCCAAATTCTACTGGAAATGACACAAATTCCAATTTTTTATAGATTTTAGGAAGTAGCTTTAGTTGTTGTATGTGATACTTTTGAATTTCTGCAAGTGATGGCATATAACATGCGAGTTTTCCTTTATCAATCATCTTAACTAGCAAGGGAACCCCATCTTTGAGATTATTTCCTTCTTCTTCCAGTGCTAAAATATCTCTTTTTATTTTATCATTTCTTATAATCCTGATTATTTGCTTAGGACCGGGATAAGTTTGCTTTCCTGGGCTGGTCTTGATCTTGTATATTATTTTATTGTAAACGCTACTTTTCCTAATTCCTGATGCTGGATATTGCTTTACAGCTACTAATTTGTATACACCACCCATCACAGGATCATCTCTTGATGTACTAAGATCAGTTCCGACCCCGAAAGAATCTATAGGAGCATGCATATCAATAAGATTACCTATCACGTTTTCATTTAAATCTCCTGTTGCCATTATCTTGGTCTGGCTATGGCCAGCGTTATCAAGCAATCTTCTGGACTCAGTACTTAATTGAAGAAGGTTTCCACTATCTAATCTTATACCATGTGGGTCAATTCCCAAACCAAGGATCTTTTTTACAGCTGCAATGGTATCATAAGTATCGACTAACAAGTAGCCAGTAGGAAATATTCTACTAAACTGGCTAAATGCATCTTCTTCTCGTTTACAACTCATAACAAATGAATGAGCCATAGTACCAAATACTGGGATCCCTAGTTTGTACCCAGCAAGTGTATTGGATGTTCCCGTACATCCCCCAATATACGCAGCTCTTGCAGCTAAAAGTCCGGCTTGTGGTCCATGAGATCGTCTAGAACCGAATTCCACAATTGGCTTTCTATTTGCTGCATTAACTAGTCTTGATGCCTTTGTTGCTATTAGGCTTTGAAAGTTAATTACTGATAAGATATATGTTTCAACTATTTGTGCATCAATCATAGGTGCTTCTATTCTTATGATGGGTTCATTAGGAAAAAGAATTGTTCCTTCAGGAACTGCCCAAACTGTTCCTGTGAATCTAAATTTCTTGAGGTACTCGAAAAAGTCCCTGTCAACATATCGGAAAGCCTCATGTGATTTAAGATAAGAGATCTGTTTATCATTAAACTTCATTTTCATTAGAAAATATAATACTTGTTCTAAACCAGCAGCCACAATATATGATCTGTTTGCTGGAAGTCTTCTAATGAACATTTCAAACACTCCTCTCTTTTTCATATCCTTTTCGTTAAGACTAGAGTAGTAGTATGCAGCAGCCATAGTTAATTCATAAAAATCAACAGCTAGAGCAAAATCTCCTATTTGATCTGATTCTGAGAATAGTAATCCTTCCAAATTATTCCTTGATTAGGAATAACCTAGTAGTATTTATTAGATTATTACGACAATAAGTCTCTACACACGGCATGATGCATCAGCCTGAATTTAATTAATATGAACCCACGTACATAACTAACAATTTCTATCTGATAATCATGACAGAACAATGAGCGTGTTGGACTACACCATTTGCAACACTTCCAGTCAAGAATCTTTTCAGTCCGGTTCTTCCCCTTGTTCCGACAACTATTAGATCTACTTCTTTACTAGTAGCATAGTCAATAATAGATTCTATGATGGATTTCACACCCGTGAAAATCTCGGTTTTCAGCTCTTTAACATTTTCAGTCATTGCCATATCTTTTACTTCCTTGAACCATGATTGTGCTTTTTCTTCGAGATCGTTAAAGTACTGGTCT
>JARBAU010000079.1 GCA_029237525.1 Nitrososphaerales archaeon
AAATTACCCATGAAAGGTGAGCTGAATTCCACATTCAACTCATTAGAATCACACTTGTTAGCCGCCAATGAAGCCATTAATGCAAATTATACTCAAAAAGCTATCTCGGAAGTTAATATGGCAAATGACCAACTATTTGCGCATCAACTTTCAATGATTGATTTTATAAGTTCGTTATTTAACAACACGAGAACACATCTAAAACAATCAATGGATGACATAAAAAACAGCAACAGACAAGGAGCGATATCAGAATTAAATATTGTAGAGCAGTTATTAAATGCTCATCAGCGAGGAATACTTATTATGATCGGAATGCCAGAAGTGCGAAGTTGACTTGATTGTATCAAATTCGCATTGACCATTTATGTAACTTTTGTACTTACTCAGATGGGTTACAATACTAATTACCCACATGGGTTACACCTTTCTGCTTAGTTATTTTGTGCGTACTGGACGTAATTAATCTTTGTAGGAACACCTCTGACAGAGTAACACCGTTTATGCCTCCATGTTCTCTAGTTTCGTTATATGCTTCAACAAAACCCTGTCATATCTTTGTTTACCATGATTTATGTTTGACATATCTTCTAACGCTATGAATTCACTTATTACTACCTTGTTATATGCTTCTACCTTTCCTTGTAACTGTGGATAAGAATTTGGTATCTGTTTATCGTATATCTGACTATGTGCAAGCAAAAGTCTGAATTTTCTGGATGTAAGCTGCTTTCTATTGTCATGCATCATGTTCTTCGGCTTACTATTAATGATTATCCAATCCTCTAATACATCGAGAACATCAACTGACCTCTCTTTCAGACCACTTGCTAGCTACCTTCCTAAAACAGTTGTCTAAGCAGCTAAGATTGTAATTCCTTTGACTGGAAATACTAAGATAAAATGGTCCTAGGATGTCAATCAGCAGCATATAGTTCGGATGCTTCATCGCAAACCTTTTGCAAGTTCTTGCTTTGGCCTTAAATCTGATGATATTAAGGTAATGTCTCTTCAGTATCTTGTATATAGTTCGAGTGCTTGATGAAATTCCAACAACATTTCTTAATCTAACTTGATCCTGTTACATCCAAATCTTTTGAATAATCGTAGATCAAGGATCGTCTCTTCTAGCCCTGGTGTTATCTTCTTGTACTTGATACTATGAGGTCTTGTAGAGAGATTTGATAAACCCTCCATCCCTTTTAATTTGTATTTATTATTTCACTTGTAGTAGGTCTTTCTGGATAGACCATATTTCTTACAAATATTGCTTATGGTATCACCAATCCATTCTCTTTTGTGTATTAGATTAAACCTACTATTGAATTTTATATGGATACACTTCCCGACAGAAGGGTAACTTATGTTTGTAAGCTATAATGTCACCTATGTCTGTAAGTACAACATGTAACTAGATTAAGGACATTGTTTGAGAAATGTCATATAATCCAAATGAGTGCGTGCTGTTCGGAAGAAAAGCAAAGAACAAGATCCCTTGATTACGTTAACAATAAACCATGGGTTGAGGAAGAATCAACAATATTTACAAAGATATAACATGAGTATAAAACTTGAAACGAGCAAAGGAATCAAATCGGTCAATTTCACCCAAAACCGTTCACAATTTTGTCAATGTTATCACCACCAGTAATAACTGAGACTTATGATGTGAATATCCTTTGCCCGCGGATCCTATAAGGCGTATTCGCAATCAATATATTATGATTTTGGTATGGTCGACGAATGTACCAAAATTTAATAATAGCACATAATATTTCATTGCATCACTCTATTACGCTATACGCTATATATTGTCAGGGCCGCACGTATCAGAATTTAGGATGCATAGCCGAAAATAGGCGTATTACACAAAACAAATAAGCATTCGAGTATTAACTATAGCTCAAGTTTACAATAGCTTCAATATTGAGTATTATAGATTATCCATAATTTCAACATAATTGTCTACGGATTCATCCAAGAATACATATTTGTATCTGAACAATATCTTCTTAATCTCTTTGCTATCAGTTAAAGTGTACAGTTGACAACGTTCTCCACTTTCAATAGAAATAATTCCAACATCTTTTAATCTGTTAAGATACCAGGATATGGTGGATCGTGCCTTGCCACTAGATTCAACAATATTACTAAATGAGCACATATCATGAGTCAAAATATGAAGTACTATCTGTAGTATCATCTTATTCTTCAGAGAGCTTATAACCTTTGCATCTTTGTCTGGAATTTGTGTAATATAATATCTGGTCATCCTATTTCTTATTCTATGTATTCTAATTCTACCCTTTTTCTCCAGTAAATAAAGATGGTATGATAATACGCCGTTGTGAACGCCAGATAATCTTAGAAGCTCCCTATATCTAATGCCAGGATTTTTGTTAATGTAATTTAAAAGCGATGCACTAGTGATTCGTGGAGAATCTCGTGAAAAATACTTGATATTTGTAACATGTTTTGTTGTAGCAGTATCTTCCGATGTACTTAATTCTAAATTCATGATTTCTTATTACTCACTTTAAAAACTCCAATGCCAAATAGGGTTAACATTGCAAAAAGTATTACGTGAGGTAATTCAATTCTAATAACTGGTATAATTATATCCTCAATATTAGTTACCGCAAATATCAGGTATATACATTCAATTATTACAAGTGAAATAAATCCCAATGCCATAAAAAGTAATCTACCTGAGGGGTTTCTTTTATAAGCAATGAGAGATACTGCACCAAGAAAAATTGAAATAATCAAGCTAGCCAAATGTAATAGAATATGATATATCATGTTAGCGTGATACATATGAGGTAAAATGACGGGAACTATTAAGATTCCTATTACAATAGCAGATATTAATCCTAACAATTTGGGTTTACTATCTGCAATACTATTCATAGGCACTCTACTTGATTGCATATTTTCTGATAACTAATTATTTTAGACTTATTAAGTAGTATGGTACAACCATCGAATGGAAGATGGTTATTTCTAGAATTACAGAAAGTGGTATAGTGACAAACATTTCTGCAATTCATTGTGATTCCGTAATAATATTGTGTTTCAGTTCTATGATGGTGCCTCGGATAGTTGTGATAATGGAACATCTTGGATACATTATTAGTAATTGGTAATCATCAAAATATTGGAATTCATTATCATATATTTTTCATCACAGTTTAACATATTGATCTTCAATTACACATAAATCTTGATGTTTGGTTATACAATTTCTATCTCCGTACATATAAAAAATGAGAAAGTTGAACAGGTATGGTCAAACGTTGAATACTAATCTAAGGTTTTTTGTTACTATCATTTTCCAAGTGTCTTATTTCCAATTTCTGCTAACTTAGCCTGCATATCCACATTTGATTCGAATGGCTCAGGAAATGCAACATTTGCTCTTGATTCAGGACAACTGAAACTTCCTGCTAATCCTTTTCTTTCAACTCCGTCTGAAATTTTGACTGTAGAGTTGTCCCCAGATTTAGATTCGCCTCCTCCAACTACACATGTCCATTTAATCTTAACTGGGGTATTATTTATCGTACCATTGAGTGTATAAGAATAGGTTGTCTGTACTGTAGGATAGAAGGGGGCATTATAATGTCCTGGATCTCTAAAGGCTGGTTCAAAATCGAAAGTTTGATTCTTATTCCCTGCAGACACGATCACTTTGAGCGTATTTTCTAAACCCTCTACTGGCTTTGTACCGTTGGCTTGGGAGTTCAGTGGATCCTTAGGATCTGGCGAATATGCAAAAAAGTCTACTCCAGATTTATCGTCCACGAATACGGGCTCATTCTGTGAACCCATCACTAACAAGTAGTCCTTGCCACCAATTGTGAAAAGGCCTCTCTGATGAGCCAATGTAGATTGCGTACTAATTGACAACAGAATTAACGCTGCTGCAGTACATCCCGAAACATACAATATCGTATTTTTATTGGATTTCATTTGTCATGTAGTTCGCTAGTGTTGATTTAAATGTTATAGAATATTCGACGAATGTACTATTATCCGATCCATGATCAGTAAATTAACATCATTAGGTGTGTCAAAGATATACCTAGAGCAAAATTGAAAAGGACTATTTCTCAAATAATAATTATTATCAATATCAAGAAAAATGAGATTGATTACCACATAACATGATATTAATTTAATACTACAAGATCAATAGAGTCAAAAAGTAGATGCGTACATTGCTAA
>JARBAU010000080.1 GCA_029237525.1 Nitrososphaerales archaeon
AAACTCCAAAGTTTGATGCGAATTTTGGAATGCAAATGCTAAATGGCTCTGCAAAACATAAACATACGATAAATGATTTTAAATTAGTAGGTAGTCCTGAAAAGGGTAGTGATGGCACTGTTTATAATGGTACTGCTACAGTTTCGCTGAAAAAGGGACCAGTTAGCAACGTACCTGTTAGCATAAAAATAACTAACAGTGGCGATTTTAGCTTAAAAGTCGACCCCAAGCTTACAGGAAACCACTTTGGTGATACACCAATACAAGGAAAGGTATCAGCTTAGTATCAGTCAAGAACATCTATTTTTGTAAAAAGGCGTACCCTATTTTTTCTCTTCTCCTCTTATTATTGAGTAAATAGGCTGCTCGCGGCTCATTTTGTTTAGATGCAGTTACAAAAATACTTTACAAGTACATTGCATTAATAATGCGCATGGATTACTTATCAAATCCTATATTCGTTTTTTTGGATCAGGTCTAACCTGATCATTTTAGTGGTCCAAATAAAAGAAATATGACTCGAGAATATAATTGAAAGAGAACACTAACCACTAATTCAGCTAAGAAGATAATTTCCGTGAAGTCTTATTGTTCTTCTAATCAGTCGCCTGGTTCAGAGTTGATGTGATTTGATTATTGCGTCAGGACTAAAACATAAGCAGTCTAATATCATATTTCAGGACGCAAGATTATTCTGACACATTATAGAAATGATGACCCATATTGCAATCTTTATTCAAATTACATTCCAATTATTATTAGTTCCAGCTCAAAAATAGGTAGGTCGGAGTTAACCATGATAGCAATTATAATTACTAGTGTCCGCAGCCGCATCCGCTATGGCCGTGAGCATGGCCTTGATTTTCCGCGCATGATGGACATAGGCTGCTTGCATTTTCAGATACAAACGTAACACCACATGATGCGCATTTTGCTTTTTGAATTTCTTGCATATTCTTGAGGAGACAATACGCAAATTAAAGTCTTTGGTATTAAAGCAGTTCAAGATCGGGAATATCATTTTTGCTGATCGGGAAATGTGGAAGAATACGTACTAGCTTGTACATGTTTTTCGATATAGACTCCACTGAACTCACACATCAATTAATTTACAATTGAATCAAGTTATGACTAGGGATGACCTAAAGGCATATTGCGAATTAGATCCTTGTTGTTATAATGAATACAACTAAAGCTACCACTTAGATACATCAATTATTTCTTATCAAATGACTGAATTAAAGAATTGCGTATGAGGAGACAGTTATATCTTCGATAACGGTAATCATTACGGTAAGCATCAAGTGAATTAGAGTCAATTAAATAGTAGGCACTCAGACTTCAAACTATTTCTAGCCTGCCCAAGTCTATTTATGGTAATACCATTTTCCATGCCATTCAACCGAGAAATCATAATATCAATTGCCCTAATCGTAGCAGACTTTAAATCATTTGCATCTACCTCCTGTCCTCGGGCCGCCTTAATTAGCGGAGAAAATTCGAATGTGCTACCTATCTTTTGTAAGAGATCAAATTGTTCAGCAACCTTCCTCTCGAGATTTTGCAATGTTGTTATAACGTTTTCACCCGTCAGTTTTATCTGTTGTTCATGATTTTGCATACTTTTGATCGATGTATTCGTAGTATAGTTGATCTTATTCACACTTGTTATGGTTAGTGTCTCCATAGATGCTGTGAACTGCTCCAATACTAACTTATGAATATCATCCATTCTAGCAATCGCGTTTCGACGATTGTTTAGTCTCTTTTTCAGATCGTCCTCCTCAGCCTTTAAATTTTGTACGTTTGTAGATAATGAATTGTAAGCATTTCTGATCTGACCATACTTTAGCAAATCGCTACCAAGTACTGATAAATTTAGACTATTTTCTTTAATTATTTGCGACCATTGTATTATGTTTTCCTGCGTAATTCCATATCCATTTAGTTCCGCAAGTATATCTAGGACGTCCTTTTTCTTCGCGTATTCGATTGAAAGATCGTGTAGTTCTTTTTTAGATTTTAGTAATCGATTTTCAATGCTTGTTAATTTTACTTGAAATGCCAATTTTTTATCATACTGACATTCAATATCTCTGAAAAACTTCTTGAATGCAAATTCTGGCGACAAATTATTATGTGATGATGAAATTTCGACAACTAGACTTCTTAGCAATTTTAATTCCTTTAGCCCTATGCCTAGACTTTCGAGCTCTTGACATAATCCAAGCGCCAACTTATGAGAGATAAGCTGTTGTTCATAATATGAACATTCTTCAGTTACTTTTCTCAGCCTTTCGTTTTCCGCGAAGACTCGCTCTTGCAGCCCGCATTCAGTTTTTTCCAAGTCTTCAATTGTAGAGAGCTTATTTATGATAGTAGCTGCATCGTGTTTGCAATAGTCTAGCTCATGAATCACTTTTGCAAGATTGGGAACTTCTTTTAGGGATAATCCATATTCCAAGAGCAAATCTTTTGACTGAGCAAATTCTTCTACGGTTTCAGAAGTTAACTTGCTATTCTGTAGTATCCTATCTTTTTCATTCTGTGCTGCCTCAATCTCTTCTTTTAGCGCTTTGACCTCAGATTTAAGCTTGTTTGCCTCATCGGATTGACTTTGGATATATTCTGGGAGTTGTGATATTGGAACTGGGTGATTTGAAAGGGATATTTGTTCAGAGATATTCACAATATCAGCGGGGGGAATGTTTCTCTCCGAGCAATACCTGTAAACAGAATTTGCAAATAACTCAAAGTCTCTCTCGTTTATTCCCAATTTTTTAATTATCTTAAGTATTCTGCAACCTAAAGCACATTCAGACGCACTGAGACCGAGCCCGTGTAGCTCTGTTGCAAACTGCCTTATGGAACCAACGTCCGGTATTCCAATGTTACTTCTCCACTCTAGAACAATGCTACTGACCGTTCCAGTGCCTAAATGCAGTTCGTTGGCAATGCTATCTCTTTGATATCCTTGAAGCCATAAACGGATAACGTTCTCCTTGACCATATCACTAGCTTTTTCTCGCATCTGTCTAATAATCTTCTATACATTGGTAGCTTATAAGCTTTCGTCGCAATCGTCAAATTACTCCGTCAAAATGGTTGTCTTTTTCGGCGTCATCTTCGTCATAGACTTGCAACCAGGATAAGAGGTCACACAGTACATGTAGCTAGCCACTTTTGAATATCTGAAAAGCCTAGTAACTAGGTGTTGCAATTACACAGATAGGTTACATTTCTAATTACCTACATGGGTTACACTTTGCTGCTTATTCTTCGTATGAATGGTCGATG
>JARBAU010000081.1 GCA_029237525.1 Nitrososphaerales archaeon
TAGCATCGGATCTGGATTGCGACACACTAGTTTCCTTCATACCAGAAAACATTTATTATCTTACTGGATTTTGGGGCGAGTCAGTAGTTGTTTGCACTAAGAATGGTTCCACTCTTATTGTACCGAAATTGGAGGCAAAGAGGGCAGAACAGGCTGCTCCTTCATGTGAAATAGTCACTTCTGATCGCGGAAGATCTATAATAAACGAGGTTTTGAACAAAATTAAAGACAAAAAAATATGTTCTGATTGTGACGATTACTCCACTATAGAATTATTAGTTAAGAATATGCCACAGGGCTCGATTATCATTGATTCTGAACCTTTTTCCGCTGCAAGGATGATAAAAGAAATGCAAGAAATAGAAATGATCGCTAAGGCTTCGGAAATAATTGACAAGCTCTATGAAATTTGCACTAAAGAAGTAAGGCCAGGGCAATCTGAGAGCTCATTACAAGCAACACTAGTTTATGAAGCATTGAAATCGGGGGCGAGTTTGATATCTTATAAGTGGTCTATAAATCCATTCATCATAGCATCAGGACCAAATAGCTCATATCCTCATGCTGAGGTTACTGACAGAGTTTTCAATCAAAATGACATAATTGTCATTGACCTTACTCTCCGATATAGCGGTTACGTTGGAGATGCAACCAGAACATTTTTTCTAGGCAGGCCCAACCCAAGAGTAAAAGAAATTTACGAAATCGTGAAGCTAGCACAAGAGACTGGTCTTGACTCGTTAAAATCAGCTCAAATAACTGGGAGCATAGACGAGGCCACAAGGTCGGTCATTGAAAAGGCAGGGTATGGCAGTGACTTTATCCACTCAACAGGACACGGTGTGGGGTTAGAAGTTCATGAACGTCCCTGGATCAGGATTGGTAACGCAGAGAAAATCCAGGGTGGCATGGTTGTTACTGTAGAACCTGGAATTTATATTAAGAATAAATATGGTGTTAGAATAGAGGACACGGTCGTAGTAAATAATAATAGTAGTACTAATTATGAGCGTGCCGAAAGTCTTAATTCATTTACTAAAGAACTGGTAGAGATTTCTTGAGACGTCTCTACATAAATTCTGCAGAGTAGGTAGCTACAACCAGAGACTGATCTCCATGTTAGCATTGTCACTTTGATTTCAGCGCTTTTTCTTCGATAATGTCCAGCAATATTTTTGCAAAATTTGGCTTATCTCGTATCGGTGTATGTATGATATTCTTATCGGCATCTACAATGTGAGTCTCGATCGTATCTAGACCAATTCTAGATCCATCGATGCCAACGTCATTTGCGACAATTATATCGCATCTCGCTTTTTTCAATCTTTCGTAAGCCTTTTGAATTAATACAGGCGTAGGTATGTTATACTCTGCCTTAAAACCTACCAGGAAAATTTTTTTAGATATTTCTCTAACTTCGTCAATAATCTTTTTCGTTGCACATAATCTCAAATCAATATGTGAACACTCGCTATTCAGTTTTATGCTGGATCTATCTGCCAAGGTATAATCACTCACTGCTGCTGCGAAGATCCCTACATCGAAATTGGAATTGGAAAGTTCATATTTCACAGCATTGAACATATCACTTGAAGTATCGACATTAACTATTCTTGCCCTTTGTAGTCCTTCGACTTCCGAGGATCCGTGTCCAAAAATTAAGGTTACATCCGCGCCTCTCATCTCTGCTTCTCGAGCAATAGAGATGCCAGTCTTGCCACTACTCAGGTTACTAATCACTCTAACTGGGTCAATATACTCGACAGTACCACCTGCTGTTACGAGTATCTTTTTCTTAGTAAACCAACTACTTGACACAGGTTTAAGTTTATTGATTACAACTGAGACAACACTTTCTAAGTCTGCTGCCTTGGCCTTGCCCTCAACTAGAACTGGTTCTAGAACGTCTATGCCGATTTGTTTTAACCTTAGTATATTGGCTAGAATGATTTTATTTTGGAACATTGATTCATGCATCGCAGGACATATGATTACTGGGATATTCGCTCCTATAGCAACCGACAGGACCGAGGTCACGGATGTGTCATCGATACCATTGGCCACTTTGCCGATCGTATTAGCAGTGCAAGGATAAACGATAACAAGATCTGAAGCGTTATAATCTGCTAATGAAATATGCTCTAAATTTCCAGTCAATTTTGTTACCACCTCGTTGCCAGTAGCCCATTTCATCAGTTCTGAATTGATTAGCATAGATGAGCTGGTTTCAGACATGACAGGATAGACGTCTGCCCCGTGTCTCATAAGAAGGCGTGCCAGATCAACAGCTCTATAGGCAGCTATGCTTCCCGTTATGCATAGTACAACTTTCCTATTCAAAAGTTCATCGCCTAAGCTTGCGACAATGTCCTTGGATGGGTGGTCGTCATTTTGATTTATTGTGGCCTTCTTCATTGACGCTACTCTTTTTCGATTGTTTCTTTCAACTTTGAATATTCTTCAGGAGGCATGTGAAAAGTATTTTCCTGTGATGGGAAAGCACCAGATCTCACATCGTGGATGTAGTTCGAAAGTGCCACATGGATTTGCTCTGCCAAGTCTAAATAGCGCTTAACGAATCTGGGTTGTAATTGTCGATATAAACCAAGAATATCATGCAAAACGAGAACTTGTCCATCACATTTAGTACCAGAGCCTATTCCAATAATAGGTACCTCTACAGACCTAGAAACCAACTCAGTTACCTCCTCTGTAACCATTTCTAATACGATGCTAAAGACGCCAGCTCGTTCTAAAGATTTTGCATCAGAGATAATCTTGCGAGCTGAGGTCACCGTACTTCCTTGAGTACGATATCCATTCCATAATACCGATGTTTGAGGCTTTAAACCAACGTGGCCCATAACGGGTATCCCAGAATCCACCAGTGCTTTAACCTTATTGAAAATTTCTGAACCCCCTTCAAGTTTCACAGCATCGCTACCTGCTTTAATGAGTTTTATGGCATTGTCTACTGCCATCTCTACCGAAGATTGATATGATCCAAAAGGCATGTCTGCTGTAATCAACGAGTGCTTTGTCCCTCTAGAGACAGCTCCTACGAATAATAACATTTCGTCCATTCGAACTGGTATAGTGGAAGGATAACCCAGGACAACCATACCACCACTATCGCCAACTAGAATTATGTCAATTCCGGCATTATCGCAGAGAAATGCCATAGGATAATCGTACGCAGTTAAAACGGTCAATCTCTCGTTACCATTCTTTTTTTGTAATATGTCATGAATGGTGATCTTCTTCAAAGGATTCATTCTGGAATTGACTGTCGCTCAAGCCCTAGAAGCATTAATTTAAATGAGTTAGCTAGGTTTCTTTTATTGTCAAAACGACAAATAATGCCTTGCATATATTCACTGTTTTTCTCCAGTTTGATCATATTTATGGTACGAATCATCATGGGCATAGCTCGAATCACATTGTCTACGATAGTGATATTGGCAGTCTGAGCCGTTCTAGATATGGGATTCAAATCTAAAGCGATAACCTTTTTACCCATTTCCACAAGCGCCTGGGTACGATCTCCATCTTCCAAACTCACCATGATGACATCTGCATTGTAGATGCCGTCGGAATGTACGATCCTTCTGTTGCTCGATAGGCCCGGAATAATGTTAGATTTACTAGAAAATGAACCAAGACAATTTTTTGCACCCTTGCGTTCAAGCTCTTGATTTATCAAATGTTCTCGTTCAGCAGATCTGTGGAACAAATTTATTTCTATTCGCGCGGGAATTAGATTGCTCAGCCTAACGATCTCTGTTGAACATAATGCTGCAAAGTTACCGTTAACAGATATAACAGGATGATTCGCAGCTAAGAGGCAGCAACATGCAGCTTCTATGGCAGAAACGGAATAGTCACTTGTTTCTTCTCCTAACAAATAATCAAATGCCTCTCCTCTTCCATGAGCGATAAGGCCTTCGGAAGAAACAAGTCCGTTTTGAAAACCTTCGACCAGCTGTGCTCTAGTCTGAAGAGAAATAAATCTTGGGTGATTAACCGGGATATCTGTTCTCAAATCAAGCTCTCAGCACTATTGCTCCATTGGTATTGATATCACATTTAAATAGAGTTCCTTCTAAATTTTTTAAGCAATGCAAAGCTCGTTCGGTTAGTTCGTCCGGTACGAGGGTGAATATAGTTTTGCCAAACAACGCCACACCGCAACCTAAGTCAGCTGATCTAAGCAACTTCATGCCTAATCTGCACTTATCATCTATAAATCGGATAGAATTTGAGAATTCATATGAAATCCGTAAAAAATTATTTACAGTTGGAGAACCCATAAATCTTTCCATCATCTTGCTTCCTAATTCTGACAGAGCCAGTCTGTCTTCATATGATGATAGAACCATTTTTGTAGAAATAGGAGCGATGCATAGGATAATTGCCTTGTAGTTTGGCAATGGAAGCCTTCTTACTGATCCTATCCCGGGAGCTCCGCTAGCAGTTCTAATATCAAAACCTCCTGTAAATTCCGACATGACTGTACCTAGTCCCGTTTTACAAACAATTTCCGCTTTGTGGGCTATTTGAGCTGTTGATTCTTTAGTCATGCCTAATTTCAATCCCTCGTTCAGTGCATAAGATAAACTCAGCGCACCTGCACCACTAGCACCCAAGCCAAATCCTATCGGAATATCAGTGTCATGGGTTACGCTTATGCGAACCGGTCTATCGGCTAGATCCAGAAAGTATCGAATAACCCACTTTGATACATCATTGCTCCCGGATGGATAACCTGAAACCGTGATGTCGTAAGATGGAGTGTCGGCTTCGAAGATCCTAACTGTGGTGTAAATCCCTCGATCGATGCAAAAACCGACACCCTTTGATCCTCTCTGGAGCTCATTCTTGGAGATATTGCCAGGCGATTGCGGTTCAAAGAACCCTGTCACATGGCCAGGACTGTATGCCTTTGAGATGGATATAGGTGTCGCCATCACCGGCAGTGCCATAAATATATAATGATATATGAAAATATAAAAATACTGTTTAATTAGTACTAATCAGTATAAATAAAATGAGTAAGTATGCTCGAAGGATCCAGAAAGTTGGAAGTAGTATATTGATATCACTACCAAATCAATGGATTAAATTTAACCATTTGAAGAAGGGGGCGACATTACTTGTCGAAATAAACAAAGATAATTCCATTTCAGTGTTTCCTTCTGCCGACGCCAACGAAGTAGCCAAATCAGTTACCATTCCATACTCCCATGAAAGTATTGATAATATGATCAATCAGATCTATGGCGCCTATCTATTAGGATATGATATTATCAAAATTAAGGCAAAGAGGCAGATAAGTTTTGAACATAGTGAATCTATAAAATTTGCACTGAGAAAGCTGGTTGGCCTTGAGATAGTCGATGAGAATACATCAAATATCGAGTCCCAATTTCTCATTGATACTAATTCACTTGATGCTGCCAAAATCCTAAAACGGATGAACACGATTGTGGCAGGAATGTATAGGGACATACTTGATGTTTTTGTAAGCAAGAATTTCGGAATAGCCAAACTTATGATAAGTAGAGATGATGAAGTTGATCGACAATATTTCTTGTTAGTACGATTGATACGTAGCACCATGATGGATCAGAAATTGGCGAGAAAACTTAATTTGAGTAATATAGACATCCTCGATTACAGGATAGCGGCAAATCATCTTGAGAGCGCAGGTGATCATATGGTGGAATTTGCATCATCTTTGCCTTATTTGTACGAGATGGATCTTCATGAAACACTAAAAGAAGTGTGTTCTTGTCTAGAAGAAATGCAATTTAAATCAGTTACCGCCTTCATAAACAAAAGTAGTACAGAGTCAATCCGAGTAGCGAAAATGTACGATGAATTTAATAGACTTATGGATGTGGTTAAAAAAATGGTTTCTAGAGAAGATCAAAGAAGTTCAAATTCGAATTTGGCATTGCTAAACTCGATTTATTCATTAAATAACCTGGCGAGGTTATGGGTTGATGTTGCTGACTTGGTAAAACCTGCATACTTAATCACTCCACTGGGATCGGTTTGATTTATTGTGAATTTGGCTGAACTTCATCAATAGATAGGGTTTCAGATTGGTTAAATGATAAGGACAAGTAAGGAATATTGCTGTGGAATTTCATTACCCATTTTAAGTTGTAAAGATTTTTTTTATTTAAATGACACCATATTTCGTCGACTTAGAGATGCCATACAATTGTTATTATCCGCAAAATATGATTTAACCCCTGCATACGTGCATGATTCATGTTAAGGCTGCCGTTAGTGATTCTTCTGGAATCCAATTGTGATCGACAGAATGGTTATAAAAAAGAGAGCCAAGACAATGGCGTGGCTGCTTAATTGAAATCATACTTACAAACTCATCAAGTTTCTATATACAACCGATCTATTCGCCTAATCTAAACATGAATAGAAAGAGGCGGGCCCGGAGGTGTGTGAATCAAATTTGACCTAATTGAGGGCCCGTTGATTGCCTGGCATAAAATGATGAAGCATGAAATTACGATTTATGCCAGTGGGCTGACAGTCAGTTAAGATTGAGTTGATGTGTCGATATCTATTATACCCAGGATACGTTACCGTTTAAACCTTGCAGATCTCTTCCTGCATCTCTTCCGGTTTTTCAGGTAGGCTGATACCTCTTTTTCTTCTTAGTTCTTCGTCCAAAATCATTGCGTATATTTGTTGTATAGCCTCTACCCCTGCTAGATTGTCTTCCACAATCCGCATGTTGAACTTTTCTGGGTCTACTGTCATTTGCTTCTTTTGAATTTCCTTGTAAATCATTTTTTTGACTTCGGCTACTGTTAGTGCTTTTGATTTTGACTTTGGCAATCATAACATTCTATCAATATTAGTTTATGTAGACAGAGGAATTGTAGGTGGAGGGAGGCCATTTAATTAGTCTGCTTAAATCAATCAACCAATCAATCTAATGGGGTCAAAGGCGCCCCGTTAGTATAAGGCTACTGCATTCGTTGGTCGACATTAAACCGCCTTTGAAGAATCTTATTAATTAATACAACTTTTGTTCTATAGTTCATTGTCTAGCGGAAATTTACAACAAAAATCAGAAACAGCAATACAAACGATAGGTGAGATGACGGATAATAAATATTATCAAAAAATTAGCGTGCTAAGTTTAGACAAATGTCCCGCTAAAATTGAATTATGCCTCATGTCATAAGGTAGCTAGCAAGTGGTCTGAAAGAAAGAGGTCAGTGGATGTACTTAATGTGCTAGAGGATTGGATAATCATTAATGGTAAGCCCAGGAAGATAATGCATGACAATGGAAAGCAGTTTACATCCAGAATCTTCACATTCCCCAGTGCACAATCATATCAAGGATAAACGAATACCAAATTGCTATCCACAGTCGCAAGGAAAATAGAAGCCTACAACAAGATAGTAAAGAATGAATTTCTAGCATTAGAAGACATACCAGACGTGGATGATGATAAGCTCAGTAAGATATGTTTGTCAAGCGTATAATGAAACTAGACAACATGGAGACATCCGTGTTCTTACTCTCGTAATTGTTTCTATAGAGATTAATTACATATACCATACGTACCACGACTAAGCAGCAAAGTGTAACCCATTATTACGAATAGGGTTGAGGTAGTTTCTGATAAACAACTCCTTTGCCACGCTGAATAAAAGCCTTGAATATGGATATAAGCGCTGTATCACAGACATTCTCCTGTAATATCAAAGACTTTTGTTTTAGAATTAGGATCATCTCTCGCAAAGATGCAGGCCCAACAGCGAATGAAGAATTCAGAGAAGTTCTCCATTTTACCTCGTACTTGATTTCGATATCTGATGCATCGTCGTAAATGATTACCTTTACTGGAACTGCCTCAAGAATTATTTCACTCAATCTGACTGTATTATATTCTCTTCCTTTTTTATCATCTTTTGTAATTACAGTGCCTTTCACTACTTGGTTCTTTTCAATATCACAAATTGCTATGATTGGTCCATCATATGAAAGTATTCCGTAAACTTTATCTTCAAGTCCGATTGTATGTGCGAGTCTGTTCTTATATTGAAGATCGTTAATTTGTTTCTGGGGAATAATAGTTTTTAGTGCTCTGATAGTTATTTCGCATATCTCTTTATCTATAGTATTTATTTCAGTCAAGGTGTTATAAAGACAACTACTATCTCGCACAATCGCTTCTGTATTATAAGTGATGTCAAATTGTGAGGTCGAAAATATCTTCCATATCTCTTGATTTAATGCCATTTCAGTTATCGTCAATTCCTCTGTCGGAATATTTTTAACTATCATTTCGAGTGTGTTCATATCTATTCCTTCTTCTCTTAGCCACTCTAGGATTATGTATAATGATGACTCTTTCATTTTTTCATGTCTGCTATTCCTTTTTAGAATCTGGCCAAGAATTTTACTAATATCGCAAATTTCCTCTTGACTCAGGTAGTGTAGTGACATTTGTATACCCCCTTCTTAACGTATACCAACTACTTCTACACTCTTTTCCATGATCTCGTACTTTGATTTTATATCTTTCTTTAGTTTAATTTCTATCATGCTAGCAAGATTACGCTTATTATAGATATAAGTGTTAGTTAATAACTATGACATAACAAATAGTAGCAAATTTAATAGCTGTTTAAATATGATAATTTAATCCCACAAATCTAAATATCTAGGTTATTCTTATCTGATCCAATTTGAGATGGTCTATCCATCAGCGAATCAAATTCAACTGGTTGTTATACCTACTAACCACAATTTTAACATCTTAATTCTTAATGCATATATGAAACTAGTAAGTATTAGTATTCTTTAAATTAGTAGCAATCGACGAAATTTTCAATATACGAGTGATTGTGGTGCACTGCATCGTACTCTGTATCGCAGTTTTCACAATGCCACAGAGTTGGTTTTTTACATACTATACATTTTTTAATAGCTGTGAGTTTTGCCCCACAACTTCTGCAACTGAATCTATTATAGTATGTGCTGCTGTGAGTAAGACAATTATTTTTCTTACTATTGTAAGAATATGAATGATGTCTTCTATTATCGGAAGGTTCAGATGTCATTATAATATTATGAATATAAATTTCGATCCAGATCTAGATACTATTGCTTGCCTTCTCTAATCTTACTTTCGTACCTGGTCCCCTAATCTGATTGAAAACATATTTTGCAATTATTGTTATAAGATAACCAGCTACAGAGATGATGACGATTGTACCTCCTGGAGCCAAATTCATTAGATATGAAGTAACTATACCTCCGATTACAGACAATATTGCAATGATGATGGATATCAATGCTGTTTTTTTGAATCCTTTTCCAAACATTATTGCAGTAATATTTGGAATCACAATTAATGATGAAATAAGCAAAACTCCAACTAGTCGTAATGAGGTAATAACGGTAACACTAGCGAGTACTATGAAAAGGTAATTAATCTTTGCTACATCAATACCACTAACATTAGCTTGTTCTTCATCAAAAGCAATATACATTAGCCTGCGATAAATCTTGTACATAATTGCAAGTACTATTGCAGTCATAATCAAAATCATATATTGATCTTGTGAGCTGATTAACAAGATACTTCCAAATAAGAAGCTATATAGATCAAGTGAAAAGCCGCCTGCTAATCCAATCAATACCACACCTATCGCAAGACCTGACGACAGCAATACAGCAACTGCTGAATCTGCTGAAATCTTTGTGGACTGTCTTAGTTTAGTAATACCAAGAGATGCAAGAATAGATACTATA
>JARBAU010000082.1 GCA_029237525.1 Nitrososphaerales archaeon
ATTCGAAAGTACTCACGTGAACCGTGTTAAAAAGTAGCCAAGTGGTGATGACTGCTAGCTAGATGGAGATAGCAGCAGTTAACCAAATCCAAAATGCCAATTAGTTTAATCTCCAACTGCATTTACCACCTGCAAATGTGTTATCTGTTCAAAATTCCATTTATTTCAACGGTATCGATGAATATACAGATTAGCAAGTCTTGGTAAATTGCCATTACTATATTTGTAATCATCATCCTTTGGCCCACAGTAGAACCAAGGCAATTGTGGTAACCGGTACCACAGCTTGCTTAAATCATATCACCTTGACATAATTGATCTATACGGGCCCGGAGGGCTTCGATCCCTCGCCCTGCGGTTCCGAAGACCGCCACGATGTCCTGACTACGCTACGAGCCCTATCATGACTGATCGAATGGTAGTCTTAAATCTATTCTTCGAGTAATGCTCTCGATCAGCTATACGTTGTATAATATGAACATCTCAGAAGCTTACCGAAAGCGTTATCGTTCTGATGTGAACTTTAATTTGGTATTTCTACAAAGTTATGTCCCAAATTCTCGACAGGATTCATCTTATATTATCATGTGGGAATAATGTGAGACAATTGGTATTCTTATTGGACATAACCATTTATCTCGGTTGAATTGCTTGTATCTACTACCTAATTGAAAGTTTCTGAGAGAACAAGTGGTGTAGAATATGCAATACGTGATATTATCCTACACGCTAAGCAACACGAGAAGTCTGGAAAGGAAATAATATATCTCAATATAGGGGATCCCGTTAGATTTGACTTCAAGACTCCAGACCATATCAAAATGGCACTAATAGATGCTGTGAATAACGAAGAAAATTACTATGCAGAATCAGAAGGCATTCCTGAGCTTAGAAAGGCTATCGTTGAAAAAGAGAATGAAAAGGGATTAGCCGTAGTTGACGAAGATGTGATTATTTCAAATGGGGTATCTGAAGGCCTAGATATGGTACTGGCATCTGTCATTGACCCTAACAGTGAAGTTCTAATGCCAGGGCCTTATTATCCCCCTTACGCGTCCTATGTGAAATTCTACGGAGGAAAGCCTATTGAATTCCAGTTGCATCAAAATGGTGGCATTGACGTTGATGATATAATTTCGAAAATTAGCCCCAGGTCAAGGGCCATATGCATTATCAATCCGAATAATCCTACAGGCGAGGTCTTTGACAAAAAGAATTTACAAAAAGTAATCGATCTCGCGGCTGAGCATGACCTTTATTTGATATGTGATGAGATATATGACAAAATCGTATTTGATGAACAATTTGTAGGAATAGGAAGGGTTTCGAAGGAGGCTCCAGTGATTCTATTGAACGGTTTTTCGAAATCTTACTTGATGACGGGATGGCGCTGTGGGTACATATGTTTGAATAGTGAATCAAAACGCCTTGAACCACTACGCACAAATATCCCCAAATTGGCAAGAGTTCGAATCGCATCAAATCTACCTGTTCAATTAGCTGCGGTTCAGGCTTTACGAGGACCGCAAGACCATATTAAAACCATGGTTGAAAAGCTCAAGCGAAGACGTGATTACACGGTCAAGCGTTTAAATTCAATAGACGGAATTAGGTGCAAATCCCCTCATGGAGCGTTTTATGTATTTCCAGAACTAGATCTCGGTCGTTCGTGGAAAGATGATAAAGAATTTGTATTGGATTTCTTTGATAGTACAGGAGTTCTTACAGTGAATGGATCAGGATTCGGTACTAAATACGGATCTAGCCATTTCAGAGCAGTATATTTACCCTCTGAAGACGTACTTGAAAAAGCAATGGATAAGTTGGAAGATTTTATGAAAAGGTCGGCTGCTTAGAACGCCAAATACCCTCCAACTTAATTTTAAGTCTAATAATTTGAAATTAAATTAGTGAAGAAATATTAGATTCTAAACCTAGAGCTAATAAAGTTCATGCATTCGCTCATAGGCGCCTAATTTCAGTTGTGCGATCTTATGGTTAGTCAGAGTCTATTATACATCAGTATTATTTTAACTGCAGTTCGGAATCTAGAGACCATAATCAAATTTCGATAATGTCGCCTGTTTCAGGCGCAGTCGCATCAAAACCGTATTTTTCATTTATTTCTTCGGCAAATCGGATACACGAATTACCATCCCCATGTACTGTCAGCACTTTCGGAGAACCTTCGATACGATCTAGTATTTCAAATAACTCTGTTCTGCTATTATGAGCAGAAAATTCGAACTGCTTTACGTCTGCCATGCAGCGTTTCTCTTTACCATTAACCATAGTGACTCTTTTTTCTAACAGAATTCTGCCAGGAGTATTGTTTGCCTGATAGGAAACCAAGGCAATCCCGTTACGTTCGTCCTTTGCCACTTCTTGCAGATAAAATATCGCAGAACCTCCTACCAACATTCCTGCTGGAGATATAATAACCCCAGGCTCCCTTATGAGTTTCTTCCTTCTATTCCAACCTCTTACCCACTCCACATCCCCGATTGCTTGTCTGAACATTTCAGGATTCCTTAAGAAGGATGGATGTTTCAACATGATTTCATTGGCCTTAAGGGCCATCCCATCCATTACAATATTATGCTTGAAGTTCTTACTTTTTAATACATATGAAATCTCCTGTGCACGCTCCACTGAAAATGCTGGGATAAAGAGAGTTCCGTGTCTCTCAACTACTTCGTTTGCAAATTCAACCAAGTTTCGTTCGGATTGTTCTCTAGGAGTCTGTTCTGATTGAGAGTAAGTACTTTCTATTATTAACAGATCAACTTTACCTACATCCAAATCGGCGGGTCTAAGTAAATTTGAACCTCTTGTGTTAACATCTCCGGTATAAAATATGCTCTTAGAATCGCTTTCGGCAAGCACGGTTGCTCCTCCAAGTATATGACCAGACTCATGGAGAGTTATATTAATATCATTTTTTATGGAAATAGATTCACGATACTGTAATATTTTTGAATGATTCATCATGGTAATTATGTCAATGTATTCGAATGGAAGATAGAATCCAGAAATTTTTATCATGTCTTCTAACAAAAGTCTAGATAGATCAAATGTTGGATCGGTTCCAATCACTTGCATCTTCATATCTTTTGACAAGAACAAAGAAGGCACAAATCCTGAATGATCTAGATGGGCATGAGTTATTACGACTGCGTCAAGGTCCCTTGGCCTGACATGAACAGGAAAAATAGGCTCCCTCTTTAAGAGTACGCCGTAATCTAACAAAACATTTGTCTTGTCAGTCGAGACTAAGAAGGCGGAACGACCAACTTCCCTTGCTGCACCTAATACAGACACTTTCAATATTTTACACTGCCTATATCCAGTCGATTAGTAAATCGATTATGACGAGAACTGTTGTGATATAAAGTACAAATAATCGCTCACGAAATCCAGATTATTAATTGTCAAAATAAATCTCCCAAAGGCGCTCACAAGATGTTGAATCCCCTACACTTTCTAGATACTTAAAACCACATTCGTCTAGCACGTCTTCAAAGTCATAGCGACTGCTAGATGCTTCACTCTCCCCTTGCATATTTCGTATAAGTGTCTTCACTATAACCTCTGACTTTGTCTCGTTGCTGCAATATATATACCATAGATTATGTGCTCTTCGCATTTTTATGAGCTTAAGGTAAGTTTCCCGAGGTACTTTTGTATAATAATAATTCATTATCTCATGATTCACATCTTCCCATGAAGGTGTACGCCAGTACGCAATCCTTTTGTAACCATGTGCGTCATACTCGGCTGCAAGACTGAGACCTTGGTCTAGAGTGGTTATGACCACCTCAGTCTTACTCTTAACTGCATCTCTAAAATCTACACCAGGGTCCATCCATCCAACAAATATAATATCATAGTCTTGTTTGATCTCCCATCTGGCATCAGCAATGTTAATAAAGTCAGGTTTTGCAATTCCACATTCATAGAAAATATCGGAATTTTTTTCTATACCAATTGCGTTTGGAATATACTGTCTAATCCTTTTCAGAAAGTCTCCGTAACCACACCCCACATCTAAATATGATGGATTGCTGGAAATTGAATAAGCTATGGAAACCAGTCGTTGGACATCAATTTTTCTATATGAGAAATATGTACCACTCAGCAACGGGAAGATATATCGTTCATGATGCTTTGATACTGAGTTCAATCTATATCTTTTCAGGGAATTAATTGCTTCCTTCAACGCTTGCGGACTGTAGGACATTTATGAAGAAGTACTACAGAGAACTTAAAATCTTATTAATCTACATTTCCGTGACTGATATATCATCGTAAGAACCCTCTTTACAAATAGATAATGTCATAATTAACTATGTCTTTAATCTAGGTCGAATCACACTCCGTATGTCGCTAATGTGGCTGGTATAATATTATACCAAGAACTACTTCCAAAGCAAGGTAATACAAATGGCTTTGCCTAGATACCTAAACCTTAAGATGGCCATCATTAAACGCTATATGACAGACCAGATAGAAATTAATAGCCACTATTTCCTGCCGTTTATATAAATGGATGTTCAAGGGCGGGTTGATCTAGTCACCAGGTGTCCAACTGAAGAAATTGTCAAAATCGAGGAGCTCATTGAATTGTTTAAAGTCAATTCTTCTCCCAAACACTATATTGGACTGGAAATTTCTGGCAAGTTGCACCTTGGAAGCCTATTAATAACTGGTTTTAAGATTAACGATTTTATTAAAGCCCAAGTTAATACGACTGTCTTTCTTGCAGACTGGCATAGCTACATAAATAATAAGCTTGGTTGTAGTTGGGAAAAAATTGGCATAATGGGGAAGTACTATAGCGATGCATTTAAATTTTTTTGTCCTGGAGTTCAAATCGTAACTGGTAGTGAGCTCTATTCGAGTTCAGGAGTAGAATATTGTGAGGACTTGATTAGATTTAGTAAACATTTGACCTTAGCCCGAGTAGCACGATCCCTCACTATTATGGGCAGATCCGAGAAAGATGCACTGGACCTGTCTCAACTATTTTATCCCCCAATGCAATCAGTAGATATCAAAGCACTAGGAGTGGATATTGCTCATGCCGGAATGGACCAGAGAAAAATCCATATGATTGTGAGAGAAGTTTTCCCTAAACTTAGATGGAAAATTCCCATTATGATTCACCATCATTTGTTGCCAGGGTTGTCTGAGCCAACCTTGCTCGAAAGCCTTAACTCAGAACAAAAGCACGTTGTTGGTAAAATGAGCAAGAGCAAACCAGCTAGCGCGATTTCTATTCATGATGACGAAAAGACAATCCAAGACAAGGTGCTCAAGGCATATTGCCCTACGGACACGAGTGAAGGCAATCCTGTCCTCGAATTAGTCAAATATATCATATTCCATGAATTTTCACAGTTTACGATTGAACGTTCAAAATCACACGGTGGGAATATTACTTACTATTGTAGTAAAGATCTTACAACAGATTTCCTGAGTAAGAAAATACACCCTCTAGACCTGAAAAATGCAGTTGCTATTTATATAAATAAAATAGTTGAACCAATTCGCAACTATTTTGTAGATAGGGAACCGAAATTTGACCAGTCAACACACAACTAACGTTATTTCAAAGCGGATTATACAACTTGAGAATATTTACAACGAATGTTAGAGGAATTCTGGGTAAACCATTCCAGAGTACAGTTTCTACCGCAGGCTTTCATTCTAGCAGATCGTAATAAGCATTCAGGAACAGAGATATAGTCATGTAGTTATTGACGCTTCAGCGGTATACGGACAGATCTGACCGTGCTATGCCTTCTTGTACAAATTAAAATTCTCGACAATTCGGCATTTTATCATGATCAAATATCGTAGTTCTTAGCCATAAGGTAAAGGTTTAATTTAGCTAATTGGAACTTGTATATGAAAGAATGTTTTATACGTTTCGTCTAGGAAAGTATACATTATAATTCATGATATATATTTATTTAATAATGAAAGAACTTAGGAATTTAGGTGTTAGATTATCACCTTAGAACATCAATTCACAAAACAGCCGGAATTAGATCGAAAGCGATGGTTGGTAAGGTATCTACTACTGGCTTCAGTTGCCGTCGTACTCGCACTAAAAGTATACTTGTTATTGTTTGTTATGGACTTTACGTTGGGTCTTTATGGCTTCTTTACGAGCTTTGTGCTATTTAATATCTTATTCTTTGCCTACACCAAATATAAGGATCCATATTTCGATGCAGCAAACATCCCGATAAGCTCTAAAAATATGGCCGAGATCCCAATGTTTTCAATCGTGGTTCCAGTGAAAAATGAGGAAGAGAATATTAGAAATTGCGTACAGTCTTGCATCAATCAATCGTACCCAAAGAAGGAAATTATCATAATAAATGACGGTAGCACCGATAGGACTGCGGAAATACTTGATGAAATGAGGCGAGAAGAGAAATCGAAGAACAATGATAAGGAACAATTACGTATTCTTCACTTGTCTAGGAGCGTTGGAAAGAAAAAAGCTATAGAATTTGCCAGTCAAATATCTAAAGGTGAAATTTATGCCTTTATGGACAGCGACTGCGATATGGCATACGATGCTGTAGAGAGGGCTGCAAGGATCTTTATGTCCGATCCACAACTTGGTGCACTCACTTCACACGGTAGAGTCAGAGGTGCACACTCAGGCAATGTTTTGGAAAAATTTCAAGATGTGTATATTGATGGTTCATGCCGTGCGATAAAGGCTGAAGAAAGTTCATTCTCTTCGGTTACGTGTTGCTCTGGGTCCCTTAGCTTCTATAAGAGAGCAGCCGTACAACACTTTATTCACGAATGGGCACATGATACATTTCTAGGAATGGATTTCAAATTCTGTACTGACCGACGTATGACTGCTTACGTTCTCGCAACTAGACCAGGCATGGACGAAAGTAGTATGAACAAATCATCGTTGAAAGGTAAGAACCGCGACGCACTTCTTAGCCGTAGTGCTGAGGGTGATATACCTATTTTAGCAACTGGAAATGACGAGGTTGAATTGTTGCAAAAAACTACTGACCCTGATCGTGAGTATGACAAACGTGCTACACCACCTCGCTGGAATGTCAAGTATAGCTATAGTATAAAGGTAAATGTTGGAGTACCTAACACAATCTCAGCGCTAATACAGCAACAAATCAGATGGAAAAAGAGCTTTATTCGAAGCTTATCTTCTACCGGAGGATCATATTGGTGCCGCCCTTCCTACGTCGCGATGTTGTATTACATACAAACAGCTATGAAATTTATACGTCCATATTTGGTACTGCATGCATTAGTCATCTTACCTCTAGAAGGGGATTTGAGATCTACCATTCTTTGGGTAATGGGCATAATGTATACGGGTATGATCTATGCTGTAGATTTTAGATTGCGCAATCCTGGAGACAAACTTTGGCTATATAGACCGGTATTCACGTTTCTCACTACCTTTGTATACACCTGGCTGCTACCAGTTGCTGCAATTACAATAAGAAACAAATCGTGGCGATAGAATAATTCAGTTGAGCTGGATCGGACATTTCCTGACTCATTCGATCTCACCTAAAGATCCTGTAAGCGTATGATTTAGCTTCGGACTTGACACATTTGATTACTGAGATAAGCGTCGGATAGTCATATAGCAAAATTATGTATGCTGTTGCCAGACTGTAGATACCGCATAATTTTATGAGGAAATACATGGTATAGATTAACGAGGATATGGAATTAGAGGACGAAATAAATGCTTATAATCAATATTGAACTATTTTTATTGTATTGTACAAATCTATCCAGCTAAAGCCAATATTGGGCCTTTGTATCGCCTCGATGCTGTCAATCGTATTCATTTCCTATACATCTATAGCAATTGCTCAGAATTCGACATTGACCAAGTCCACTTCCGGAGGTAGCTTGAAGGTTCAGATAGAGCCCACTCCAAAAATTCTCAAAGCAAATACGCCAACAAAATTTAAGATTACCTTCGATAAATCACCTGGAAGTGTTCAGCCTCATATTGACTATGATTTTATTATAACCAACAATGGTAAGAACGTATTTTCAGCATCCTCTTCCACAGGTCAAACTGGAACTCCTCTACATACTGCAGAGGGTATAGTCACCATACCTTATCAATTTAAATCACCAGGTAGCTATACACTTACGGTAAAAGTTTATGGTATACTTTTTAATCCAATCAAACCTGAATCTGCAGACTTTCCCATAAATGTGACATGATCTATTTTATACATTGAATACCATTTGAGGATGGATTCTGCCGGTATTCGGCATGTGAATAATTTATGATATTATAATAATAGCAGCAAGAAGATAGCAATCTGTAAGCACTGTAATTTCTAGTCTCTAAAATGCATAAATGAAATTAGTTTCAACACCATTAAAAAAATCGTTATTCAATTAGATATTCTCCTAATTAATTTATGTTGGGAGACCATCTCAGCTAAAGACTCGATCAGCTAGGGAAATGAAGTTAATGTGATCTATATCTTTGATAAGAACTGTCTTTGTTGCTGCTGAGCAGTTGAAAAAATCGAATTCCATGCTCTCATGGCGTTGTTATTAAACTCCGTAAAAGTATCTATTGTCCTATTGCAGACTTTCAGGTTCTCTCTAATAGTATCGAAACTATTTATTAGGAATTGATTATTAACGTCGACGGCCCTGATAGTACTATTAGTAATTTGATTAGACTGGTGTACTAATTGTTCAGTATACGGACCAGAAGATGAGATTGTCCAATTATTTCCTAGCAATTGTTTCTGAGCAGATACTGTAGTCTGAATAATATTCTTTGCAGTCTGAATATAATCAAGCTGGAGATTAGAGATTGACTGATAGTATTGCGGCTGCGCCTTGGCCATTTCATCGACTGTCCTCAACAGATTTTCCTTAACTGAATCGTATACGTTAGGACCTGCAGTAGTATTATCCACTCCCGGTTTATACTCTACCATAACACGCATATCTCTTCTGTCCTATATAAATATTGGTAGTCAATACCATTGTTTACCAAATAAAACCGTCAGAGCATAAAGATAAGGTCAAGCTTTGTTATATAGCTTTGTAGCCCTTTACTAAGTGAAGCACTCTTGTATCGCAAATACGAAGGTAACTGATCGATCCCATTAGATAAATACAAATCATTTAGCCTAGAGCACATTAGCTTTGCTTGTTTCAGTTTTGTAATCTCTCTTTATAGTCCGAATAAACTCTTCCAGTTTCTTTAAACTTTCTGGATGCAAATGGTGTTCAATACCCTCGGCATCACGATTAGCAATGTCGACTGTTACGCCAATCATTTTGAAGAATTCTGCAAGAAGACCATGTCGTTCCCTAATACTTTCTGCTACTTTTGTACCCTCGTTAGTAAGACTTATCCCTCTATATTTTTCATATTTCAGATGGCCACTTTCATCTAGTCTTTGTACCATTTTCGTAACACTTGGTGAACTCACATTGAGATACTTGGATATTTCAACAGTCGTTGCATATCCCTTCTGGCGAATTAGCTCGTAAATAACTTCTAAATAATCCTCCATTCGGTCTGTTCGATCTTCCTTTTTCATATTATTAGCATCGCGTATTGATTCTAATCTTGTTCCTTTAGTCGAAGTCTCCATGCAAATCCCCGGTAGTACATCATACAATAGGTGTATTCCTAAATATGCTTTTATCAAAGCCTTCCCCAAAGATAATTCTATGTTATTTCCAGCGACATTTATTAATAAGTAACAATCTGGTCTGCAATCATATCATTATAGATTGGCCTCGACATATTCACTATTAAATTAAGGTGGTATGCCAGAAAATGCTAGAAAGCGCAAGCCGAATTAGCTCAACGTTGCGTATTTGGATTTGAAATGTCGTATGGCGTAAGAACAGCGCTAGCAGTCACGTATCGTAACTATCCTTTTTAATATGATGAATTAAGGATTCAAGGTCTGCTGTCGCGAGGCAACACACCTTGTCTCCGGCGCCATAGTAAACAAATAGCATTCGGTCAATTACACAAGCACCAGTAGGAAACACCACATTATTTACATCTCCGTATATTTCATAAGATTCCTGAGGTTGCAGGATAGGACTTTTTGCTCTAGCTAAAATCTTTTCTGGTCGCTCCAGATCGAGTAGCGCGGCACCGGCACGATATACTCTATCATCACTTACTCCATGATAGATAACTAACCAACCATATTTTGTTCTGATGGGCGGCGGCCCAGCGCCGACCTTTAATGCTTCCCAGTCTGACCTGGGGCTCAAAAGAAGGGTATATTTGCGACGGGCAGTTAAAGAATCCCCTTCCCCGAGCCAAATGCTTGGCCTATCAACTTCATACTCATTGCCGACCCAATGACTTGGCCTGTGCAACGAAAAGTATGAATTTATTCCCTTTTCGGGTAATGCTGACATACCAAAGTTGTGAGGGAAAAAAACAACGTCTTTATCGTCGTCGGCCTGTTTTGTTATGATACCCAACCTGGTGAAACTACGATAGTCATTCGTTGTAGCCAACGCTGACGAGGTTTGCGGGCCTTCTCGTACGTACTTTGATGGAACCACATACACAAGGTAATTTTTGGAATCGATATTTACCAGTCTAGGATCTTCTATTCCGAACCTCTCATATTCGACATTAGGAGAAATAGCTACATCGCCACGTCTAACAAAATTAATGCCATCGATACTTGAAGCATACCCTACTCTTGAAATATAATTTTCATATTCTCCTACGGCCCGATATAACATATTGATTTTAATCCCATCATACAGTATTCCACAATTGAAGACCGCCTTAGATTCCCACCAATTATCTTGGTTAGGAGTCACAATGGGATTCTTACTATGTCTCTTCAATATACTATCCTTCATGGACAAGAACAGTGCATAAGTCAACGTCTTCTTTTATTAATTTACCCACATTGTAATCATTCACAAATAACGTACCGAATGCGCCAAAGCAATAAGTGATCGATATTTTGCTAAATTTAAGCCGGATGACTCTTGCATAATTTACACCATGTCTAATGACATTGATGGCAAGACATCTAGCAAGAATATATGAGTAGGACAAAATGAATCAATATATTTAGTCTTCAGATTGTAGACATAATAAAAAAATAGACTGATATACGATCCTCAGATTTGAGTTGCAGTTCTGCGCTGGAAGAACGAGTGAATCGAAATCAGTCACATCAATGAGAATAGTTATATCTTTGTAACCGTAACGACACCAATCAATAACTACTAAATACTAATCTAAGTAAGCCTTTGTGTTGCATACTCGAAGTTAGTATTAGAATTGGAGATTCATATTTGGAATTTTAGAATGCCAAACGATAAACTGATTAGTATTCAGAATACGATTTTCCAATCTAAAAAACTATACGACTCGAGAAAGAAAAACAGAAGGAAGGCAATGAAATTATACTGATTCCTATCATTGCCGATTCTGGTTACTTTTGTCCTCCTTATTCTGTTAGTGGTGATGGTGGTGATGGTGGTGATGGTGGTGATGGTGGTGATGGTGGTGATGGTGGTGATGGTGGTGATGGTGGTGATGGTGGTGATGGTGGTGATGGTGGTGATGGTGATTGCCCCCTGCAAAAGCCAAGTGTTCAGACACGATTGGAGCCGTTGCCATTAGAGCGATAGCAGCTATCAATGTAATAGTTGCCAGTACTGCAGTTTTCTTCTCACTAATACAATTCAAGTCGATGTCAATAAGATTTTTCGTTTACAAACTTATAAGTCATGAGTACGAATACCGTAAATGAAACCCACAAATGGAATTTCAATTCTTAACAGATAAAAAATAATGCTTTGTCAAGTTCTCAAGGTAGCCTAGACCAGAATGCACAATTGAGATTATTCTGACCTTCCAATATTGAAGCTAAAATAGAACTACAGGAAAAAATGCTACGGGATAGATGGGAGCAATATAAGCTGTTTGGCTTTCAAGGAATATTGAAGTTATGCTCTGGGAATCTCAATAACTATGAATATACATTGGAAATTTTCGGCCGAGAGA
>JARBAU010000083.1 GCA_029237525.1 Nitrososphaerales archaeon
CAAGCCATCTAATTCCGTAAGAAGCTGGCTTATCACTCTTTCAGTTACATTTGAATCTCCAAAGCCTCCCCCTCGCGTAGGGGCTATTGCATCAATTTCATCGAAGAAAATCAGACATGGGGCTGCTTGTCGTGCCTTTCTAAAGACTTCTCTAATACCCTTTTCGGACTCTCCTACCCATTTTGAAAGTAGCTCGGGTCCCTTTATACTGATAAAGTTAGCCTCACTCTCATTTGCAGCTGCCTTTGCCATCAGAGTCTTACCCGTTCCAGGTGGTCCGTACAGTAAGATTCCTTTAGGTGGAGCAGCGTCAACAAACGTAAACAATCCTTGGTATTTTAATGGCCATTCCACTGCTTCCTGAAGTTCTTCCTTTATACTAGGCAGGCCTCCGATATCATTCCATTTAACATTAGGTACTTCGACGAAGACTTCTCTCATTGCCGAGGGTTCCATTTCCTTTATCACATCAGTAAAATCTTGCATGGTTACGATTATTTTCCTCAGAGTCTCGCTTGGTATACTTTCTGACGACAGATCTATCTGCGGAAGCACACGCCTCAATGCTCTAATCGCGGCTTCCTTTGATAATGCTTGCAAATCTGCTCCAACAAAACCATGGGAAATATCGGCAAGCTTTTCCAAGTCAACATCTTTTGAAAGAGGCATTCCTCTTGCATGAATCTGCAATATTTCAAGTCTACCGTCTCTATCTGGTACCCCTATTTCGAGCTCTCTGTCAAATCTTCCAGGTCGTCGTAATGCAGGATCTACTGCATTCACTCTATTAGTTGCTCCTATCACCACTACCTTACCTCTTGTGGACATTCCGTCCATGAGCGAAAGCAGTTGTGCAACTATCCTCCTCTCAACTTCTCCAGATACTTCCTCCCTCTTCGGGGCAATTGAATCTATTTCATCTATAAATATTATAGATGGTGCATTTTTTTCTGCTTGTTCAAATATATTTCGAAGTTTTTCTTCAGATTCACCATAGTATTTGCTCATTATTTCAGGTCCGCCGATGGTATAAAAACTCGCATTAGTTTCATTCGCGACTGCTTTTGCCAATAATGTCTTACCTGTGCCCGGAGGACCATGCAAAAGAACGCCTTTTGGAGCCTCAACGCCCAGTCTTTTGAATAATTCCGGATGTCTTAAGGGAAGCTCAATCATCTCTCGAACCTTTGCGACTTCATTTCTTATTCCGCCAATATCTTCATAAGTGATTGAAGGTGCTCCACCTTCTTTCGAGATCTGTACTGCTTTAGCGCTCTCTTCAGAAACTGTAATCTTTGTTGAATCCGTCATTATGACTGGACCAGAAGGATTGGTGGATATTACAACTAAATCAATTCTTTGACCCATGACGCTTATAGGTATTGTATCACCTTTGGTCATCAGATGACCATTAAGGTAATCAGAAAGGTAATCCTCAGCACCCACTATTCTTAATGGTTCTGTAGGTGCTAGCGTTATGCTTCTGGCATCTTTTGATTCGACTTTTTTAAGTTCAACAGAATCATTAATCCCGACATCCAGTTTGTTTCTAGCATAACCATCAATCCTAATTAGGCCCTTATTCTTGTCAGTTTCCCTCGCTGGCCAGTTCAAAACTGTAGTTTTTTTCCCAAGAGAAGATATTTCCAGTGCATCACCGGTTGATATATTTAGTCGTTCAGCCACTATTGGGTCTACACGAGCAATTTTTCGCCCCACATCTCTCTGCTCCGCCTCAGCAACCTTTAGTGTAATAGATTTTTTTTTGGTGTCGAAATTTCCGGATTGAAGATCTTTTCCGTTCTCACCATTATCATTATTCATACCAGCTGACATCCAGCATCTCAATATCTTATGTCCTGTTAATACTTTACCATTTAGATAACGAATTGTTCGCCTTCGAGTTCACTAAGATATGTGAATCATTGTTTCTTTTTTCAATGCTACCTGGTTAATTATGAGTAGCCCATTTCTCTATTCGTCAACAGCATATTTGTAGTCAAAGTCCTTGATAATATTGTTCCTAATATAAGGTCGTAATTGAGAAAAATATTGACAAAAGGATCTAATTAGAAGATGAATTACTATTCATTTCTTTAATGTTAATAACGCTACCTAGATTCAATAATTACCTGTAGATGTTGAATAGAGTATGACCCAATTAATATTTCACATCTCAAAGGCTGACCAATTTATTTTTATTTATGGTATCTACTATTAGTACTATGGATTCCAAGTAAACTTAGGTGACTGCTTAAAGAATTCAATAGCGTTTGTGAAGGTGACCTTATCAATTTCGTTATCATTGAACTGACCAGACTTTTTCATTTCTTGGGCAACTAAAGGAACACTCAGAGGATTGGAGCGACCCCAATCTGCTGCACTATGTATCATTACATGTTCAGTTCCGTATTTAGCGAGAATCTTGATAGCCATATCAGGGGATAATTTTGTGATAGGATATACGGATAAGCCAGCCCACATGCCCATCTCCAAAGTCTGTTTTATCGTTTCCTCCACATTATGATCTATAAGCATTTTATTGCTATCGTGTTTTGTTTTGTTACTACGTGCATTATCATTCATAATCCTCTCTAAATTTTGGATGCCTTTTAGTTTGTTCTTGTGGGGAAGGTGAATGGTCATAAGCATGTGACGTTCAGATGCTATATTCATCTGTTTTACGAAAATTTCTTCTTCTAGTTCATTTATTTGATCATAGCCGATTTCACCTACAGCTACTACTCGATCTCTTTCCAGGTAACCGTTCTTCACCATAGCATCGACTGCTTCAACAGCAAGTGGTCTAGCAGCTCCTTCTTTTGGATTGACTGAGATGCATGTAAAGTGCTCTATTCCAAATTCTTTGGCACGTTTGGTCTCAAATGAAATCATATTCTCCCAGTAGTCTTCAAAAGTTCCTACAAATCTCCTCGGACTTCCTAACCAGAATGATGGCTGAACTATTACTTCTATTCCGGCCTTTGACATGGCCTGATAGTCATCTGTTGTTCTAGAGTACATATGAATATGCGGGTCAAATAATCTCGGCATTAATGAAATTGCGCCCACGACAATTATATTTATTTAATGATTCTATGTTATGAATCGCTATTTCCGACATTAAGTGCTGGGTTCCTACTAGCGA
The DNA here is from genome assembly GCA_029237525.1 of Nitrososphaerales archaeon. Classification (GTDB taxonomy): domain Archaea; phylum Thermoproteota; class Nitrososphaeria; order Nitrososphaerales; family Nitrososphaeraceae; genus JARBAU01. The sequence continues at coordinate 3,149 of JARBAU010000083.1, forward strand.
TGACTGGGAGCTACCGAATAATTTAGGGAAGTACGTTATACTAATAGTCTTATATGGTATTCGAAGTTATAAATTCTAAAATTAATAGTATGAAGATTAACCTAGATTGCATAGAAGAATGATCTTTACCTTTGTACTGATGGGTATGCAGATTCTGCGAATCAAGGAATTTTGCTTGAAAAATGGGGATTAATCTTAATTTATCTTAATAATCGCAACGACTTGTGTACTGGAAGATTTTTCCAATTCGTTCCGTACGGCTTTTGTCACATGATCTATGGAGGTTAGGCTCGAGAAATCAACAATTTTAGTTCCATCTAATAAATGGACCTGGGGAGCTAGATCTGTCTTGCTATTGGATACTTGCGCATAATTAAGAAGAAGTTCGATTTTATCAGCAACCTCCCCTGGACCTCCATTTATTATCGATGCGTTATCGATGGAAAGTTTAACACGACCGCGGTTATCAAGTACCAAAACTGGCCTTCTTTTTGATTTTAAAAATAGCTTTTTCTTGTTAATTTCGCAGGCGAAGACATAATAGTTCTTCATGTCGTATAATTTCTGGACACCTTGACTAATTCCGAATAACTCACATGCAAGAATTCTGGCGTGTTCCTCGTCTATTATCTCAGAGTCTGATGAACCAATATCAAGACTCACATTACCGGTTGCAATAACACGTAATACGGATTTTTCACTTATAAACTGCGATTCAACCACTAGTGATTCAGGGGAAACTCCTCTGTTCAGTGCCATTTGTTTTACCTCATCGGTCAGTGAAGCGATATCGCTCGGATTAGGATTGCTTACTGTTCTTTCACGCTCTTCCCTAACCATAGCCGCAGCTACTCCTATTGACGATATCACCTCCGCACTTTCGGCAATATTGTGCCGCAATCCGAGCTGTCGAGCAATGAACGGGACTAGAACTGAAGCGCCTCCACCTCCACCTACTAGGGAAATATTCTCTGGCTTTAATTTGTAATCTCTAACCATAGTTTCTATTATTTTGATTATTTTTTTCGCTGAGATCTCAAGGATCGATTCTGCTACATCAGTCATTTTCATTCCCATTCTGTTAGACAGTATTGACATTGCTAATCTAGCAGCTTTCTGATTACCCGATGCATAATCGCCAGCCGGTATCAAGTTTAATGCATTTGCAGCACAGGTATTTGTAATGGCATAACGATTTCCACCACCCGTTTCTATAGCAACATAGTCAATGGGATCGCCATTTTTCGGCCTAAAGGTAATTATTTGACCATTTTCTAAAGCCTCAGGATTTGCAAAACATGAATATGGCAGATTTGCAATATGCGCCGATCGCGGACCAACGTCGGTAATTTTTCGACCTGACCACCTAACAAGTGAGCCACCCGCAACGCCAGCAACCCGAACATCCAATGACCTAATGCAGGTAGGGTGTTCCATTATAGTAACGTAATTCACCTCTGGCTTCCCACCCTTTATAACGCAAATATTAGTGGACGTACCTCCGACTTCGACGAATATCCCATCTAACACAGATAAGTGGAGCAACGCCCCTGCTACACTTGCAGCTGGACCAGATAAGACAGTGAGGATAGGCTTGTTTTGAAATGTTTGCATATCTGTAACTCCCCCATCACCTTTCATTAGCATCACAGGAGCAGTGATCTTCTCATTTCTGACTGCTGTCTCAACAAATCTAGCAGTTACTATAGCCTTAGGTAAAATGCTAGCATTTATAGCAGCAGTGAGTGTCCGAATTTCGAGGCCGTAAATGCCGGTGAGCTCATGTCCTGAAGTTGATGGGATATCCGATTTTTTCATCACGAATGATTCATTGCTAGGATCATCAACACCATAGGCTTCGCTAACGACAAGCACCTCGGCTCCCTCCTCCTTAAGTTGATTGATTGTTGATAGGACATCTTTTTCATCCAAATATTTGGAAGTATCTAAAAACCGATAGTGAGACTTTAGATACTTATGCGATGCAAGTTTAATATCATGAATATTGGTACGTTTGACAACACTTGATTTTTCTAAACCGACTCCCATTCCAATGATTCCTACCGTCGCTGTATCTCCTTCCAACAGTGCATTAACTGCCTGGGTTGTACTGTGTGCGATTAGTTCAATTTGAGAGTTCTGTATATTGCATTCATCCATGAGCTTGTTCAGTGCAATTATAATTCCTTTCGACACTCCCTCTTGAGATTCATGCGTCGTGGGTACTGTTACTTTACCAACCACCACGCCGCTGGAAAAATCCAATGCAACAGC
>JARBAU010000084.1 GCA_029237525.1 Nitrososphaerales archaeon
AAGATGGAAGCCCTTACGTTTATGTAGGTTTTACTGATCCAAACTCTTCTAGTGAAGATAGGTTGCAAAAACAACCTCAGAGCCCATTTGGTGCCAAAGCGTTTGCTTTCACTTCGCCAGAAGATTTAATGAAAAATTTACCTAAAGCGATGTCAAATATACTTGGTGGAGGTGGTTTAGGGGGCATAGGAGTCTCTGAATCACCTACGTTTAAGCTTAGCATGAGAGAGTATGAGGATACGGGGCTTCGAGTAGGAGACGCCGTTACTATACAAATAGAGAAAGCCGAGACCTCAGGTGTATGAGAATTCTTTTTTTGGATCTTTGCTAGATATCTATTCTATTAGAAATTCATTCATTTAAAAGGATATATTCATAATTCGGCTATTATTAGAATCTGGAGCAATCATTTTAATTAATCCTTCTAAACTACTACTATCATTTGTTCTTTTGACTTTTGTGTTAATTATTATTTCTCAACAAATATTTTTCAATAGATTTGATTTCTGAACACATAGACCGACGTTATTTCACAGATAGTAAACTTTAGCTAATATAATTAGAATTACACTCATTTATGGCATAGTATTGATATATTAAATAATCGAAAATTTGTAAGTCTAATATACCGCTTTTGAATGAACGTAATTATTTATTTTATATACGACTTGATGAATTAAGTAAAAAAAGAATATTCTAATACAAACTAGTAAACGTATCTAACCGTATAAATTTCTATAAGAGAAATTTAAATATTTGATATCCTCAAACTATAGGTTAATGAATATAACCAGATCCACGGTCATAAAGATTGTTGTGGTTCTTACAATAACGGTAATAATTGCACAAATTGAGACAGTTAGTACTAGTCAGGCTCAACAAATGAGCGCTGAAGAGAAGAAGAGCTTTTGCAGCCCTAGCAACCCGCGCCTAAAATTTGTCAATTCGACTGAATCAAAGATATGTGGTATTCCAGCTACTCCATCTCCATCTGCAAATACTACAAGTCCTTCGAATTCTGTGAATCCGTCCATAACTAAACCAAATCCATAAATAGGACTCTCTACTTTACTTTTTTGTATGGTCGATTTCATTTTTGGAAATAGAATTCAACAGATTAAATACGCTAAATTAACGTTTACATCCAGAATGTGAGATAGAAAATATCCCGACTTCACAGTTATGTTACTAGATGATATATTACAGCTTTAGTTTATTCTAATCTCACAATGTCGTAAATACGCGTTATTATAAATTGCAGTGTAGTTGTTCAGGAGATAAATGTGAAGTCAGTCATTTTTTCTGTGAATATTTAATATTTGTTAAAGTTACGAATTAATGCGTAGTAAGACTTGGCATATTCTGAAAACTGTTATGTAGTTTGCCTTTTTTTTATAACACAAAAAACCATCTGAGAAAATAACAACGACGCTATTTTCATCACAAATCAGTTCCATTCATATGAGCATGTTTATACTTGCCTTCCAGAATTACACTTCTCCATTATGTAATAGAAGCATGACATACAATATTCTGTCCGTCTCCCTATATCCTGTCGGAGATAGTAAGTCTACCAAGGGAATTAAGATATGGATGAGATTCGATATCGACTTTAGGATCACTCATAATTAAAACATATTATATAACACTAAATGGTAACAAAATAAATGCCTATGATTACACCTTAGAATACAATAATAAAAATTACAAATTTATCAATCATCGCCTTTTCTCTCCATTCTTGGCAATATATGGTAACAGTTAATATGATATCTTTTATTAAATGCGTTAACTTAATTTCTGTTGAAAATACGATTATTGTTATTAAACTTCTTTGGGACTAGTATGGAGATAATTGACAGAAATATTTAATACTTATTCCTGCTTTATTTCATATATCTATTCTATCTAAAAGAACTTCTTAGGAAATAATTCAAATAATGGTTAGGTGTCATAGGGAGGTATAATGTATAATATGGGTATATGATCAATCTTTATCTTTAGATTCTAGTTAATTTGTAAATGATATATCGTATAGCAACTGGTATAACAATAAGAACAAATGCTGTTATTATGCCTAGATTCCTTGCTACTATTATGACAATAAAAACTGCAACCAGTAAAATTATAAAAACGCTGAAAAAAATACCGAATAACTGTTTGAATTTTAGCGGCGTATTTTGCAATTCATTACACAAGTATTATATTCATTGCTAAAAGGAATTGTGTTTCTGAAGCATGAAGCCATTCTCTATTTCGTTGCAACTATAATGTCCTTGAATTGCCATGATTTTCTAATTCAGAAAGAAGATAGTCCAACCCATAATGTTCTTCCACACAGATAGAACGAGAATTAGACTGTTGGCAGTGTCATCAGAGTCAAATACGCGGGAATCAAAATCGGCGATGCTCTCGAAGAACCTGTACGTCACTTGATTGTGGGTGCCTTGGTGTACTCAGAGGAAGTACAGTTAGATCATGCCTTGAAGACCATCACTTTAATCTAAAGTGATAACTTCAATGGGTGTTATAGGGTACTCTGTTAAGGGGTCAACCAGTAAAATTCCTGGGTGTGTTGGCGATTGGATTACTAATAGTGACATCTGTTGGAACGGTAAAACCGCATGAATGTGCAAGCCATTATGAGCGACAACGTATTAGCTTAGAGTACTCTGAAGGATTGTAGGCAGGACATAGCACGCACATCCATGGCTCGGTTACTAACGAACCATTCTGATCAGGGTCTATGTGTATTGATTAGTCAGTCTATACTTAGCATGTCTCATTTTCGACAATATTTATAATGAGTCACATCGCACATCGTCTTATACTCGTTTTTCAGTTACACTTATCCTAGATCTGATAGAATATCATATATACTCGGATTTATTTCTGCACCCATTGATCCCTAGTAAACATACAGTAGAAATAGAGGACAGCGTGGTTAACCCTATTAATAATAAAAATGATTATGCTTACCACTTACTCTATCGTATTGCAGTCCATCCAAAACCATCGTCTAAATAATAATAACTTATGGGGTATTAGTGATTCATTCTGATTTGGATTTAGATTCGATATCATAGCCAACACATAATACATAAATGAAATCATTAGTCTATCAGGCGTAAGCAACGTCGTAAATGAACATGGCCTGATAACTATCGAATATATTAAGGAAAATTCGAGCTAGTTATAGCTTAGAGGTATATTTGGTTCATAGCCATAAATAACATGTCTGCTGGAATTGCTACTATCTCCAAATAACTAAAAAAATTCATTTATATTTATGAGTAATGAGTACTTCAAATCCTAAATCTCTGATAGACAAGTCAATCCAAGATTAAATAACCTTGAAAAATGAGTTCGCTTTGCAGGAATCATAATTAGGTTAGCATTAAGGATTAGTGACAGAGCAGTATTGAGCCATATTTCCCGAATTTGCTTCGAAGATTCTTTCTAGTCATATGCACGATAAATTCTTCATCTAATTCATGATCTGTCCTTGGTCGAAATTTTCTAAAAACATATTTGTATTGCTAAGGCCCAAATAAAATAGTTTATTCCATGTATAATATGGATATGATTTTTTTGTTATGACATAGGTTATACTCATGCCTATTTGAAGTACGATTTAAGTACAGACAGAACGGATAGGTATTAGTTTAACGTCTCAAGATTAATAGTCTTAAATTCGTCAGGGTAATTCATCATGTGATGATAATACCATCTTACATCTTCTAAATTAGAAGTAATTTGATCGTCTTAACTGGTCTTGCCGAAGATGTACTGAAACACCACTTTGATAGCAATTTATCAATGATTACATATGTTTATCCTGTCTAAATTAACCTAACAATTTATTCACCTAATTATAATTATATTGCTAAGATGTTCTGTTTATTTCATCAGATGTTATAGGAATTCTGATTTAGAAGATATCCTATTGTATTAAGTCAATTCTCGTTATTCTTCTTTTTCTTTTCTTTGTTTTCCACATATTCTTTTAGCGAATTTAGTTTATAATCATACATATCCTCAAAGAATTCGACTAGTTTCAGAGATTTCTTCCGGTTTAACGAATATAATCTGTTTTTTCCAAGTTTTCTCTCTGCTATCAAATCTGCTTCTTTAAGTATGCGGAGTTGAATAGAAATCGCAGGTAATGTTGATTTAAAATGTTCTGCAATTTCTGTTGGTATCATATTATCCTTTTTTCCTAATAGCAGTAATATCTTTCGTCTGTTGTCATCTGACAGTGCTTTCCAAGGTGAACCCATAATTTAAATATTATATAGTTATAGAACTATTTTAATATTATAATCAACTAAGAATTTATGTGCCACTAAAAGGAGAGAATATGAAGAAAAGAAATTGGTAGAATTAGAAAAATACTATCATTGCTGATGCTTCCCCTGAAATTGTTTTTAAAGCAGTTATTGACCTGATTATCGATCAATTGATTCCAACACCCAGTTATTTTAGAACCGCCTGTTGGATGAAAGATGAAGTTCAGTTTTTCAAAAATCCTAATATTGCACACAAAAATATGGATTTGTTCTTGATTATTATGATCATTATTATTCTTATGAGTTGTAGTGTCAACTAATGATAAACATAGACCGAATTCGCTCTCATACCTATCTGATCACGGCTCTATTTTTAGCCGCTTTATCTCCTGATGTTCCTTATCACTAACTTGCAAACTTAAAGATTTTGTATTTGTTATCTTCATTATCGTTACATTATTGATGCTATTCCTCCACTAAATATACCAACCAGCGATACTATCAACGACACGGCAATTATAGCGGCAGCTACAATTATGAATTTTGAGTTATTATTATTCGTCTATTATTATAGGTATTGTGTGTTAAGAACCTTTGATATTTAGTCCTACCTCTACCTTCTGCCTTATTTTCATAGCAGATAGATGATAATATTGATATTAGATAAGCGTTGAGATCTAACACAATACACCATATTAATAGGTAGAATGTGATAAGGACTAAAATTAGATCATTTATCGAGTTAAGGAAATAATCTTAGCAAAATACAAAATACAAAATGATAGGTAATCTCATTCTCATGTGATACAAAAGGAATGGAATACTACTTCTGTCGCTTCGCTTCTTATCTTAAAGCTCCTTTCCTTTCGCATAACAATGAGCGACATTGATTTTATTCTCTCATTGAAGAATCTATTGCATCCATTATAACTTGGGTAGCATGCGTACCAAAGTGTACCTTGCAATAATTTTCATTTTTGAAATTAGAATCGAGCTTGTTAGTTCTTAATAACTCTGAAACCCTGTTTACCGCAGCAAGACAATCCATTCCTGATTTCCATGTAAGTATAATAATGCATCTATCGCAAACACTGCTTTTCGCATTTGTTGCATATATTTCACCACAAAAGATACATTTATTGTACACCATTGATTTACCGGATCTTGCAGCATTTATCCCAAAATGAACTGTATTAAAACAGCTTATGCATAAATGTTGACCGCACGTAGAACAATTATGGTATTCCTCATTTTTCTTACATCT
>JARBAU010000085.1 GCA_029237525.1 Nitrososphaerales archaeon
AAACTTGATACGAATGGAGAAAAAAAAATCTATTAAACAGAAGTCATTGTTAGAATATGTATAGTCGGTTCGTCTCATTTGTCAAATTTGCAATGTCAAACAAAAATGATTTAATCTGAGCATATATTAAATAATTCTAACTACCGGATTTTAATTTTCATAAATAAGACTATTGATAATGCATTAAACACTAAAAATACACGTCTATGGCAAGCTTATGGTAGTCTAATTCAAGCTGCTTTATACACTAAGAATGTAGCCGTGATCGGCTAGCACAAACCACAATTCGTCGATTATAGATACTATAATTGGACATAATAATTAAACTAAACATTGAGAATTCGTAAGCACTAAAAATGTGAATCGCAATCTGATCGCCTAGTTATATAAGTCGCAAATGCTTGATGATTTTAGTTCATTTATTGTAATATAGAAATACTAAAACTTATAATTGATATAACTTGAAAGGGAACTTATGTACATTTCAGTTAAGTATTGGTATTCGAAATGACTTATCACTTTTACAATTTGGACATCTAATAAACAATACTGGTTGGTTTATCGTATTCGCAGATATCATTTCCATCTTGTATTCTAAAACATCTACCGCCCCAGGAATGTAATACATACATTTTGAACAGTAACCTTCGATAGCAATCATTTCAGGGTCATCTCTAATCTTAAAACGTAGTTTCTCATAATTCTTGCCATTTTTTACTTGCAGATCCATTCTTCTTTCTATTTCCACTTTCATTGTGTACATAACCAGACTCTTGATTTGAGGATCCAACCTGTTGAATATTTGATCCCATAATAAAACGCTGAAGAAAATTGTCTGAGTAGGATCCTTGAAATCAAGTCGTTGAATTTGATGGATAAATTCTACGATCGTAGTTACAGCCAGATCGTTAGATGTCAGCGTATTTCTAATTAGATCAACTATGTCCTGAAACCTTCCACATTTTCTACACATCTTAAAGAATTCTGAATAGAATATCCAATAAGACGGCGCGTATCTTCCTGTCCGAAATATTGATTGAATTAAATCATACACTTCTGAAGTGATTGTTGCCCTATCCTCACTTTCGTCCTCTAAAAGCCACGCAAATAAAAATCCAAATTCAGTATAGGTGTATATGGCAACCGGTCCTTTTCCTCTTGTACTTTGTCTCGTCCCAATTGATTTTATAAGTTCAAGTTGTATGAGATTATCGACTCTGCTCCCAACACCTTTCTGCAGACTTTCAATTTCCGTCTGCACATTAGATAATGGCTTCTTACTGTATCTATCCATATAATTATTATGATTGTACCTTAGCCATTTGGCAAGTTCATACACACTGAATGAAAGCTCGTTACTGTTTTTCTCATTTGCTGATTTTTTAAGTTTAATTGCATGTTTTATGATGTCTTGATAAAGGAGAGCTTCGTCAGTAAAAGTTCCATCATCTCCCTTTTCAAAAATCCAATCAATGCCAAACGATATATGCTCAGTTTTCAATAAAAATCTGTGGCTAAGGGTAATAATAAATTTAATGAATTGATATTACTGCTTTAGATCAATATTTGAATCAAAAGGCAATTTTCACTTTAAATCTGTGGTACGGTTATGGAAGCATACTTTTTACATATACGACATCTGACCAATATAGGATCGCTGGGTAGGAGCTTCGTATTTTCTAAATATTCTATAATTTCTATTTGTATGGGAGAAGGAAGACCACAACTCTGGCAGACTCCTTCCAATGCAAGAATATTTGGCTGGTTCCTAAGTTGATAACGTAATTCTTCGAATCCTCTAATGTATTTTACTTGCCGCTCCATTTCTTGTTCTATTTCTAATTTTATATTTTGCAGAACATACTTCTTCATCTCTTCGTCCAATTCATTCATTGTTTCACTCCATAACTCAGAATGAAGAGTTGCTTTGTCTTTGTCCGTAAAATGCAGGACTCCTAAATTCAAAAATAATTCCTTCATATTCATTATTTTGGCATTTGAATCATTGAGTCTTGCTCTTAGAATATCGATGACAAATTCTCCGAACACTCCTCGTTGCCTATATTTTGTATATAATCCCAAGACAAAGACATCATGTGAGGAAGCAGTATCTACATAGTCGATATCTAATAAATTGTATAGTTGTTCTTCAGCTAGCAGTTTTTTTCTTGATTTAGCGCCTTCTAAAATCCAAGCAATTAAGCATCCTGACTCGGTATACTGATAACGGTTAGTAATCGTAGACCCTCTAGATGCTCGACTAGGTTCAAATTGTTCTATTAATCCTAAGTTTACTAAATCGTCCACTTTTGATTTAACACCATCCAATTTAGATAATATTTTGTTATGACGGCTTTTATTGCGCTTGGAGAGTTCTTTAAATTCATTAATAAATGGTGAAAAATGGTCGATCAAATACCCAGTTAGTCCATATACCGTAAAAGTTTTGAATGCTGGGTAATCGTAATTATGCAAGATAGAATATCGGAGAATATCTTGATACATGAGTGCGTCGTAGGTATAACGCCCCTCTCCACCCTCGCAAATTGAACTAATAGTAGGGATTTTTTTCATTTCAAGATCCATGCATGGAAGGTCTCAATCAGAATAGCTCATTAAAGTTCTCCAACTATATATCTTATGGAATATGTAGAGAGTATAGAAATACGTAAGGTACAAGGCTTGCAGGGAGAACGAAGCTTCACCCTTGTTTTGCCTAAGGAATTCGCCGTAAGATTGGGAATTGGAAAGGGAGATTTTTTGAAATGCAGTATAGATGGTCGAAGGTTACTGGTGGAAAAGGTTGAGGCCTAATGGACACACTAAAAATCAATAAGGCCCAATCCGAAGGTAACAGCACAAAATATGCACGTAATCAAAAACAAAGTGCTAAGTGGAAAAAGGCCTTCATAAAGGCCGATGATGAAAACGTGCACCGCTGCATGAAGTACGAAGAAAAAATCTTGGAATTAAAAGCCGAGATAAAGCGGTTAAAAGCTGGGCATAATTCTGGAAAACAAAGCAAGGTGTTAGAGACGGTTGAGCGACCAGTCTAACACACTTCGCGTGCCACTTGCTTTAAACCAGAGGTTAAAGAAAATGACAACTGAATATAGATGCACTGAAGACAAAATTAAGTCTTTTCCTCCTCACAATGTTTCCTACTATCAGGCCGGACAGAATGGTGGGCCAAATCAAACAATAACATCTTCCTATCTTGGAGTATGTCCTGCAAATAACATTTGTGATGATCATGATTTGTGGTCCATCAATTATCTGATTGATGTATTAAAGAAGCGTCTGGCTTGTGTAAAGCAATCAACGGCAAATACAAATGCGAGTTCGGGTAGTGATAAAGAGTCAGTAGATTCTAGGGTGTACTATGATCAGGCTTATAAAATGCTAAAAATTGGAGCATTTAGGCCGGCTCCCCCTTATATCATACTACTTAGAGATTTAACTCCCAAGATAATTAGTGAACTGTACCGTCTTGATGTGAACGACCGAGGTTATGTGCTAAAACAGGCTGTCGGTCGTATTTTTGAAGATGTTAATTCGGACATTTACCATAACAGCATATCCCGTGTTTTAAAGGTGCAACTGAAATGAGTGATAGCGCGAACTATAGTAACGATCATACAAGCAATGAAGTCAATAGCTCTGGCAGCATCAATGAAAATACTGTTGACATAATGATACAGGAATTGTCAAATCAGACTTATGGTTCTACAGTAGATGATCATACTAATAATAATAATCATCATGATGCTGCTGAGAACGAAGATGACAATACACAAAGCCTAGTAATATCTGAAGAAATATCAGTGTCTGAGGCCCTTCGGAGAAAGGGGGGTCATGTAAAAGTCAAAGGGCAGGTAATTGGTTTTTCCGAAATTTATAATATGGTATCGGAAGTAACTGTTGTTTGTAGTAACTGCGGATTTTCGGATAAAATGGACTATTCTAAGAAACCAGTTTTTCGATCTCCTGTAAAAGAAAATGCCAAGTGTCCGAGAAAGGACTGCGGTAGCATGAGCCAGAAGGTAAGTACTAATATTCGATACACCACGGCAATGCACATCGAACTTCAGGATCCCGATAAATTCAACGAAATCGAGAGAATAAGAGTTAGATTATTTGAAGATAACACGAAAGACATCTTTGCTGGTAAACTTGTTGCAATTACCGGAAATCTTCATGTCGTAAGGGAAAACGACAATCCCAACATCAAGCCTGTGACGACGTTATACTCTGAGTCAATAAAAGATGTTAGAGAACAGAAGCAAGATCTCACACAACAAGATATTAGTGATATCTTAGCATGGAAAAGATCAATAGAAGATAAAAAAGGTTGTCTGACCGAGGAGATTACGTCTTATTTCGCCCCTCAAATTATAGGCTATGATTACGTCAAAAAGGGCTTACTAATGGTCGCTGCTAATGCTGGCATACCCAATAGTGAGAAGAGAAATCCGAAGCGCTTAAGATTGAATGCCTTGTTAATAGGAGATCCAAGCCTGGCAAAGTCGACGTTCTTAAGTAAAATAGTAGATATTGTTCCAAATGCTAGGTATGAAAGTTGCCAGAGCTCCACTGGGCTAAGCTTGACTGCACAGGTCAGTAAAGAAGAAGGCGGTATTTGCACACTAAGACATGGACCTATACCATTAGCAAACGGTTCTATCTGTGCACTTAATGAAATAGGCCAAATGCACATATCTGAACATAAACACTTTCTGGACTGCATGCAAGAGGGACGATTTACCTTAAACAAATATGGCTTTAATGCCCCAATCACTACAAACACCTCGATAATAGCTTCAGCTAATCCTATCAACAATACTTGGAAGAACCCTGAGGATATACAACAAAGCGAATTTCCAACACTAACACAGATTGTCCACAGATTTGACTTTGTCTTCATTTTTATTGAGGATACTGAACCAGAATATCTAAGAGAATTTACAAGACGAAGAGAAGAAATTGCAAAAAAAAATGGTACAAGGGGCCTTTGATGACTACGATACTTTCCTAAGAAAATATTTGATGTATGCTAGAACATTTAATCCTATCATATCTGACGAAGCAAGAGAGATGCTGAATGAATATTGGATAAACATGGGTTCAGTTGGAGTCAGAGGTCTTCCACGAAAGTTAGAGTCGTTAGAAAGCGCTGCTATAGCATTGGCCAAGCTCAAACTAAAAAATGTGGTTGAAGCCGAAGACGTTACGGAGATAATGGAATTCTACAATCTAATATTGCTTCACTTTAGACAGTCTGCAGCGGTATCAAGAAATCCGAGAATCATAGCGTATGAGGAGTGCGTTGATGTTCTAGAGCTCTAAGTTTGCTATTTCCTACGACGAAGTTATCAAATCAGCATGTAGCAGAAATGAGAAGGTTAAGCGCTACATCGGCGACAAATATAAGCTTGAGCAGAATATAAGACTAAGACCCATTGTCAACATGCTACAAAATCACGATCATATAGTTCAGACCAGTCAAAAACCCATTGTCTTTCACTGGATAGACACAGAGAGAGACAAGGGTAACAATACCCTCCTCATATCTGATGTATCTGATGCATCTGATACTGGCCTACCTGGCCCAGATAAAAATAATAGCAGTGAGAGAGTCCAAGAAAATAAAAATGGATCACTTGGGTCGATATCAGATACATCAGATACATCAGATAGAAAGCAAAATCAATTGCAGCTGTCTTCTTCTATCTCTTATAGCAATGTAGAAGAATTCTTCAGAGCTGATAAACCATTTCTATCATTAACAGATCATTCACTTGAAGAGAGTCCTTGTTATCCTATAATTGGCTCTAAATCTATAGACAGTCATATTTGGTATCATTGCAAATTACACCCAAAAATTGTAAATGCTAATCTAAATTCTATAGAACATCATTGTAAATATAGTGATCTCATTCAACATAAGGAAGCAATCCTGAGGTCATTAGAAGCACAGAATTCAATTAATATGGTTCAGATTCGATTTTAACAACAGATCGATCACCAGAGAACTCAGCAGGTCTCGACGGAGGAAATAACTAAGCAATTGGATATAGATGATAATAATATCAATTACAATTACGAAAAATTAAAAGTCAACCCTAAATATGAAGTCCAAATCAGAGCTCTAACTCGATGTGAATATAAAACATTACGTAATTCAATGGACTTGCTTGGGCAATGAGTTCCTATAATTGTAGACAAAGAAGGTTATATCTTAGAAGGTCACCATCGGCTCAAAATTTGCAGAGAGCTGGGATAGAGCCTAAATTTGAGGTTCAGGACTTTGAAAGTGAGGAGTAGAAACTGAAAACAATAGTACATGTAAACATTGCTCGTCGTCACTATAACAAATGGGAATTATTCGAATCAGTAATGACTAGGAAAGCAGCATCTCACTAGAGATTTGGTCAGTCGCTCAGATAGTTAAAACGGAACAAAAGGAGCGTTACCAGTACGCAGTGACGCACATATACCTATACCTAGTTTACATTCATATAATTATATTAAATCCAAACAATCAAGCAAAAATGGAGATGAAGGTGAATATGAAACAAATGATACAAATACGTGTCCAGTTTGTTATGCACGATTTCATGATACAACAAGACGCAGGCCACAGCAGTTATATAATCATCTAATGAGCAAAAGTCATACTAAAGCAGATCTTGCAGACTATTTACAGGTGGAGTAGACTATGAATAACTCTACAACTGATGTGATTGCACATGATAAAAAATACAATTTGCTATGAGCAGATAGAGTAAAAGAGGTATGAAGAATAAATAATTTGTAGCAAAAAGTATTTTTGTCTAAATTGGTAGTTACCGGCCAATAGTGACATGTAAACCTAATGTCGAATAGTTGGATTTGTTGGGCTATGCCACTTTCGCACTTAAAACTATCTAGGTTAGAAAATATCCCGGGTATCTCGGGTGTTAGATTGCTGCTAGACCCAATTCTATGCGTGCGATCTTGCAATTTAGCCCCTTGTCAAATAAAATCGATAGCAATACGTGTATATAATCTAATTTTAAAGAGTCTAAATGAAATAAGATAGCTTTGTACCCATGGTCGTAATAATCAAACTTGGACGAATCAAGAAGGGCGCGCCTTTAGATAAAAATGAATACGGTTTTCGAATTTTTATATCTAGGGGTGTAGGCGGTCTTCGAGGAGTAAATGTTGCTGAAAAAAGACAATATTATGATGATTGGTGGAATGGCAGAAAGTCAGGAAATCCAGATCTCGAGTTAGCACCAAGCAAAGAGCTCAAAGATGCATTTATCAAGTACAAGACGATAACCTGGTCGGAATACGTAAGACGGTTTATAGATGAAATAAAGAATAATCCTAAGGCACAGAAAGCATTAGAGACATTGTCTAATCATGATGGCACTGTTACTCTGTTATGCCATTGTGAAGACGAGAATCTATGTCATAGATCTAAAATTAAGCAAATGATAGGAGATATAAAGAAGATGCAAAGTGTCCAGTAAGTGCAGACATCTTTTTTTATATTATTATCATATATCGATACTAGCAAAGGACTAAGCCCCTGAGCGCGAAGTTACTAGAGATAGCCTTAGAGATATTTGGGTACAGAAAGGGGACGTTTACTATACTAGTTATTAGCATCCTTTGGCTACTAGACATCAAGAAATATTACGCAGTTTTTCATCCTCATTATCCAGTCTCAACCAACCTACTTGTTCATATTGGTTAAGTCCCTGATGTGGGTGGGGGGTTTCAAGAAGAACGTGGATATAATTGTGATAATTACAGTTACAAGGGGAATAAGTAAGCCACTTGTTTCCCTTATCTTGGTTCTTAGTGACTGCTTAACTAGAATGCCTCCATCTTGTTTCCAGCACGATAGAAGAGCCAGCATATGTCTCATAGGTTTGAGCTCGTCACCTTCATTAAATGAGTCCACAATAGTATCGAGTAACACGTTGCTACCCAACTGAGAATACGATATAATTTTCAGGTATATAGTCTCTATATCAATACTAACCCTATCCTCAGGATCATAGCATTCCTAGACTGACCATCCCGGTATGATGATAATATTTATGCATACTTTCTATCATGAAGCGCGCTACAATGCCAAGTCCAAGCATGTATATGCAGTTGAATTTTATCGTCAAAGCGCCATATCTTAGTTTATTAAATCAAGCAGTTAGACGAATTACCATTTCTTTAATTACCAATAAGTAGTCTATAATACTTCTAAATCTCCGGTTCAGATATCTTGGAAATAGTGTCTTCTATTTACGTTGTAAAATATATAAAATTAAAAAGGTCTTCTGAATTGGGAGATCAAATGTAAATTACAAACCATACAAATGGTTGTATTGAATACTCCATTATTTCTGAGAATTTTACTGCATATGGAACAGGAGCTTGTCAAGTCTTTCACCGTGGCGCACTTCATCATCATCAGAATTTTACACGCCGTTATTTCATCTTCTCAGGAGTGAAGTTAATCTACTTTCAGAAAGAAATCTGACAATTTGCTCTATCCCAAAACAACTGACATCTTAATCAAGCTTAATTAAATTAATTAATTAATATAATAATGGCTTTTGATAAAGTTGCAGGAGAGCTAGCCATCAGCGCTGTAATTGTACTCCAAATTATTAG
>JARBAU010000086.1 GCA_029237525.1 Nitrososphaerales archaeon
CGTTCAATCTTAGGATTTTGTGAAAGCAGATAGTACGTCCAAGTTAGAGCATTTGATGTAGTTTCATGACCGGCAATTAGTATAGTTATTATTTCGTCACGTAACTGCTTGTCTGTCATTGTACTACCATAGTCGGTCTGTACCCGAATGAGCTTTGAGAGCAAATCCTCTCCTGAAAAGGATTTATAATTTTCAATCTTTTCTCTTCTTTCAGATATTAGTCCATAAACTATAGTATTAAGCTTATTTTGTGCGCGTTTTGCTTGTGCAACTTTCGGTAAGATGGGAACACGGTCCAATATTTGACCAAGAGGATGCTGTAGTCTACTTCCATACTTTTTAGTAATCTCGAACGCATTGCCAAAATCTTTCGCCTCTTTAGATTCCATTTCATAATCCATAACCGATTTACAAATTATGGATAATGTAACCTTCATCAGTTCAGAATGAATATTTACTATTGACCCATTTTTCCATCCCTGTATCATGCGAAGAGCCCGATCTGTCATTACGGGACCATATGAGGTTATTTTTTTTGGAAGGAATAATGGTTGAATTAGTTTTCTTTGATTCTTGTGGAATTCACCCTCACTGGTAACGAGACCTTCACCAAGCAGTCGCTTGGCAGTTTGAAGACGTGGACCCTTACTAAAATTACTCTGATCGTAAATTAAAATTTTTTCGATATAGTCAGGATTGTTGATAAAGTATACGTGTAAGCGACCCATTTTGAAATGAGATAGATCCCCGTATTCATTGGCGATCTTTGAAAGCGTACTAATAGGATCCTTAAGGAAACTGCGTACTATCTTTCCAGGGATATGAGATGTAGGCCCAGGAGGAAATTTTATGCTTGACTTTTGCATTAATTTTGGATTAATCCGACTTCTATTTAAGTATCTTCCATTACAACTTTCGCTTACTAGATATGTACTATGTCATAAACTTAAACTAAAAGATTGATTAAGGATATCGGTATAGAGTGATTCTTCTTTAGTATATTTAGAAAAATTTCGTATCTATAGTTATAATGGGGTACATTGCCATGCATTGTACCCAGCATTATTATAATAAACCCTGCTACTAGATTGAGTGATGGTCTGGAAAGACTTGATTGGCATTATCACGACTGGCATATTGTTTGTGTTTACGTTAGTTTTAAATCAGAACCATACTGTGATGGCACAGCAAGGACTTAATGGTACTTCTTTTCAGTTGGGTAACATGACATTCTCTCATCGTTTGGCCTCTGTTAATGGTATTCAATTGCACTATGTTATTGGAGGACATGGACCTCCTATTGTGTTATTACATGGATGGCCAGAGACATGGTATGAATTCCGTCTTATAATGCCCGCCTTAGCAAAGAACTATACAGTAATTGCACCTTATCTTAGAGGCCTTGGAGACTCTTCAAAACCACTAACCGGTTATGATGGTAAGACTGTTGCTGAAGATATACATCAACTAGTTACCAAGTTAGGATATAAATCAATTTTCCTAGCTGGTGGGGATGTCGGAGCATTGATGGCTTATCCTTATGCAGCTGCACATCCTACAGAAGTGAAGAAGTTAGCAGTCTGGGAAGCCCCCATTGTAGGTCTCACAGCCCCCGGAAGAACACCTGTATGGTGGTTTTTCTTCCATCAGGTACGTGATCTACCAGAAGCTCTTGTAACCGGGAAAGAGACAACATATCTATCATGGTTTTATAATAATCTTGCATATAATCCAGCTGCAATAACTCAAGATGCTATCAATCAATATGTTAGCCATTATTCTGCTCCAGGCGGAATGCGTGCAGGTTTTGAGTATTATAGAGCATTCCCACAGGATGCGAATCAAAATATGAATTATTCAAAGACCAAGCTGACAATGCCAGTACTGGCTTTAGGAGGAGGATATAATCCAGCATTTGGAGGTAATCTCACTATGCCTATTATTGCATATTCGATGAAACTGGCAGCTCAAAATGTGCAGACTATTGTAGTTCCAAATTCAGGTCATTGGATTCAAGAAGAACAGCCAGTTGTTCTAGTAAGATTACTTGACAATTTCTTTAGCGGCAAGACGGCTACAGGAACTAGTAAATGAGAACAAGAGGGCAAGAAATTCGACAAGTGAAAAGCTAATTGAGCAGAACAAATAACTTGGAATACTATATCTATGTGGTGCAGATATTGCTACTAATGACAACAAGTTGACGACTATAGTGACTTGTGAAGTTATTTCATTCACTGCTAAACAAGAGGAGCGGAGTCTACTATGAATCGAGATAATATTAGTGCATTAGGAATGAGACTGACAGTAGTAGGTATTTTTATTATAGTTGGTTTCACAATATATTTCAACAATCCAAGTCTTAATCAGGTTTGGTCAGTACAGCAACAACAAAAAGACAAAAGCATGGTATTGGATCGCGTTCATTCACCTGAATTTCAATTTGAGAAGAACTACACTAATGCAAAGAATGTTACTCAAACTGGAATAAATCATCCGATGGTGACAGCTGGAATGATAGAAAATCATACTATAGC
>JARBAU010000087.1 GCA_029237525.1 Nitrososphaerales archaeon
TATCATGAGCCCATTGTTCCAAGTAGATCGAACCAACTATTATAGCGGCTAGTAATGTATTTTCAATTATAACTTGGTCCCATTCTATTACCAAAGTTCAGACTATATCCTCTGTTGTCAATGTTGCTATTTATGCACCTTGGATTCATTTCCAGAAAATTCGAATTCTTGTAATTCAGCTCCCAGATGAAAAATTAAACATTAATCAAAAATTTTAATTATGCATCGTTTCTTGCTATGTTTCTGTTAATAGGAATTCAATTTACTGAAAGCGGTGGACATATAGATAATTTATAGTAAAAATTTATCTTGGTTTGCTTCTCGACAAAATTAGAATAATTGGATATAGTTTTGAAAAATTTTGTTAGTCAAAAAATAGACATGAGTATATTGCATCAGTATCCTCGTATCCTCGTATCCTCGTATCATTCGTCTTCTTCATGTTCATCTTCAGAATGCTCTTCCACTATATGCTTGTCAAGTTCTTCCTTAGATTCGAATATCGTTTCACAATCCTTACATTCATGCGATTTGGCAGATGACATCCTATATCATCCTACACTAAGTTATTTAGAACTTGTAGTATGGAACTATCCTCCACTCAGTTCGATCTCTACAAAATTGATATCTATATAGATAATATAGTTTCATAGCTTCAATATGAAACACTTGGGCAATACAAATAAGATAACATCAACTCTCAATTTTGCTTATGAATAAATTAACGTCTTTAATCGTAACTTTATCAGGGATTTGGCTTTTAACTTCGAGCATTGTCTTTTTGTCTTTAAACACTGGAATAACAGAGGCTGCAGTCGCATCAATGAAGACAATGACTCCTATCAAACATCTTGTAGTCATATTCCAAGAAAACATATCATTTGATCATTACTTTGCCACTTATCCTCATGCGGCAAATCCCTCGGGAGAACCAAAGTTTACATCTAGCCCTGCAACACCCTATGTGAATGGATTATCAAATGATCTTCTAGTAAACAATCCTAACGGCAACTATTCAGTAAATCCATTTCGATTAGATAGGTCGCAGGCAGTGACTTGTGATATGGATCATGAATACCCAGCAGAACAACAAGCTTATCATGGTGGATTATTAGATAAATTTGTAGAATTTGCAAGCTCGACTGATTCAGGTTGTACCGACGCTCTTCACAAGAAGCAAGTTATGGGTTACTTTGATGGTAATACTGTTACTGCCCTGTGGAATTATGCTCAACATTTTGCTATGAGCGATAATTCCTATGGTACCACTTTTGGTCCATCTACGCCTGGAGCTTTAAACCTTGTATCTGGCCAGACTCACGGGGCAACTCCCGCTGACATAAATGATACTGTATCTAGAGGGACAGTTATAGCCGACCCAGATCCTCGTTTTGATGATTGTTCAAGGGGCTCAAAAATAGCAATGAGCGGAAGTAATATTGGTACTCTTCTCAATTCAAAAAATATAACATGGGGATGGTTCCAAGGAGGCTTTAAAGCAAACAATAAGACTATGGATGGAAGAGCGGTATGTAATTCTGAGCACAAGAACATAAATGGATCCATGCAGAAAGACTATGTTCCACACCATGAACCATTCATGTATTATAGTGTGACAGCTAATCCTCATCATTTGCCTCCGACTAATATTCCTATGATAGGAAGAACAGATCAGGCAAATCACCAATATGATTTGAGTGATTTCTGGAATGCAGCTGAAAATAGAAACTTGCCTGAAGTAAGTTTTTTAAAAGCACCCAAGTACCAAAATGGCCATGCAGGATACTCTGACCCTATAGACGAACAACATTTTCTTGTATCAACTATCAATCGTATACAGCAACTTCCTGAATGGAATGGTACAGCGATCATGATCTCATACGATGACTCTGATGGTTGGTACGATCATGTCATGCCACCAATAATTAGTCAGTCTAATGATCCCAAATATGATAAACTTTTGGGAACTGGTATGTGTGGACACGTTTCTCCTGGAGTATATCAGGATCGTTGTGGATATGGTCCAAGACTTCCATTATTGGTAATTTCTCCGTATTCGAAGACTAATTTTGTAGATCACTCCATTACTGATCAGACATCTATTATACGATTCATAGAGGACAATTGGGGACTGGGTAGACTTGGAAATCAATCATTTGATACAAAAGCCGGAAGTGTTGGTAACATGTTTGACTTCACTAATGGCACAGCCCATGCCAAAAAGCTTTCATTAGATCCTAATACTGGTATGCAAAATTCGACCTCAAATGGATGATAAAAGATTATTCTTTTTTTTGTCTGATCAAATTATCAACTTATTATCGAGTCACAGAAAGATATAATTCCGAATAGTAAGATCGTTGCTCGATTTGGACTAGATGATTAATTAGTTTCTAACCGCTTTTCGAAACTCCTATAACTCGATTTTGGGGGTGCTTACACTTACAAATATGAGATTCCTCGCCATGGATAGAAAATTTGTGATGGCATCTGAGATAGTTGCAAATTGGTTCAGAGACTTTCCCAAACACATCAACTACTGTCACTTTCTCGTTGTGATTCCTATATCCTAACCGATCAGTATCACGTAATGTGTCAGATCGCAATTGAAAAGATATTGGAGATAAATCTCTAATATTAAATAACTTTTCTAACCAATCTCTTTCTGACTGCTCTTTCTGGTAATGGCAACTCCAACAATATCCGCATCTAGTACAACCAAATTGAGTTCTAGATTCACAATTCTCACAAACAGTGTACCTGAATGCCAAAGTACTCCTCAGATATTCATGCACATGATTATTGACCTTCATGTAAATTGTTTTGCATCATAATGCACAAAAGTCAGAATAAAACTTGTTCGTCATGAAATAGTGTCATTCTATGATCTCAATATAGTATGCGAGATCTATATGATTTTCTCAAGAAACTAAAAATATTTTATACTTTGTAAATTCAAATAGAATCAACCTGGAATATATTGTAATTATAGTATACATTGAAATTGCAAATAGTTAAGATGTGAAATCGAAATTAAATGGTATTGGCAATGTTTTTTCTAAAATATATTAAATTTGACTTGAAGTATAATTTATGCTATTTTTGAGATTTCAAACCACGTTTTTCAAACTTCCTATCTATATAGAAGTATCTAGGCAAGGAAAAATCCACATAACAGTATAATAAAAGTCAAGTCAGAAAGTATTATCAATATTAAGAGCTAAAGTGATAATATTGGGCAAGAATATGGAAAAAATTGAATCAAAGGGGATCAAAAATACAAATCAAAAGTTGAAAGCGGAGGGGCGCCATAATTATGATGATGGTAATAATGTAGATTTCACAGATATAGCGGCAGTTGATGGGAAGACAACAATAAAACTTACGAATGCCTTTAAAAAAAACAAAACTAAATTAAAAAATAATAATCCGATTCTTATTGCAGGATTTCCAGGACCTGGATTTGTAGGCTCAATCGCTACGAGCTATATTATCGACAAACTTAATATGCAACAAATAGCATGCGTTGAATCCCAATTCATTTCTCCAGGCGTGATTTATGTTGACGGCAAATTGAGACATCCATTCCGGTTATACGCCAATGTTCATCACAATGTTTGTGTGCTAGTATGTGAGGCTCCCATACTTATACACGGGATATATTCCCTTCTGGATACTGTTATTAGATGGTCTATAAACAATCATGTTAAAGAAGTATTGGTCCTAGAGGGCATTCCAGTTCAGGGCTTGCCAAACTCTGATAGAGAACCACTTATCTTGTCTGGTAACGAAGAGGATGAAAATGTGATTGGTTCCAAAGTCATTGATAATACTAACCACACTATCAGTAGTAACAACAATATACAATCCCAAGATCAACAAGCAGACGCAAGTAATAAGATTATTATCAGTTCGACTAATCAACATACTGCCTTCATAGGAGGAATTTCAGGTGGATTATTATCATCATGTTTATCAAATGGCATTCAATGTACTGCCGTACTCGTTCCTGCTCCCAGTGGAATCCCTGATCCGGAAGGAGCTGCAATTATGATTGAGACAGTCGGCAAAATAATAACTGATAATGAGGATTTGAAAATTGATGTGAAGAAACTTAGAGATGAGGGGGCTTCATTAAAGGTCCGTATGCAAGAGATCATAAGATCGATACAGGATCAGCAACAACAAGCAGATCATCAAGTCACCCAAGAACAACAACAGCAAAAATCAATTTATGGATGACTGAGACTCCCTCGTCTAGTTAACTTTCTTTATGGCAAAAACCAGAGAATTCGATCTGATTGTTGTTCACAAGCAGATACAAATCGAAGTAACATTAAGACTTCATATTCAAAGATTTCATTTTGTCCATGGAGAATATGCAAGGAAATAGAAGGCAGGATGAATGGACAACCCCATAATTTTTTCTGGATGAATTTTTATAATAATTCGCTTATGGTTCGGTTTTCGATAGTAATATTTTCCAATTCCGAGATACTTTTTTGCAAGTCTTTTGAGATGCTCATCTGCACCCTCGGTTGTCTGTCCAATCACTTTTCCCTTTATCGATACCATATTAAAAGGATTGTTCTGTTCAACAACTGAGAGTGCTATTCTTTTATCTTTTGTTACATGCTTATTTTTTGCGGAGGTTTCAAAGGTGTTTATCAAGATCAAGTCGTCTACCATCTCTGCCCAAACTGGGGTGACATGTGGGGAGCCATCTTTTGATAACGTTGATAGGAAAACTAAATTCCTACCATTAAAAAATTGATGTACCTCGTCTTTATTAAGTTGTGTTACACCTGCTACAGGTTCATTTGGCGGGGTTACGTACCTTTCTGTCTCTAATGGAGGTACATCAACCACTTCTACAGAGGTGATTATTCTTCTACTATCATTACCTTGCTGCATGTTGTATGAAGATTAGATAACTATGTATTAATCATTATGCCGTCTGATGGTGTATTTGTTAAAAAAAATTAAGTGGGTACAACACTTTTGGCAAGTCACCTAGTAGATGCAGGTTAAACTGCAAAGGATAAGTTGATGGAAGTACTCGTCATCATGGTATAAATCACGCACTTAGATTAACAAACATAGTGAATGTGAACATTGTGCTTCATTAGATATGACCACTAGTAATATTACTTTTTTAGGAGCACAAATAGCCCTGGCTTTTCAACGGATTATAGTATGGAGATGGCAAATTAGAAATAATGATCAAAAGTCATGTCTTGTCATCTCATATATCTTCCTAAAAATATAGATAGCAATTATATTTTCCAAAGTGGTGTTTATGACTATGAGAAGTTCGGACGAAAATGAGATCATAAGAATCGGCAAAGAAGTCATTATAGAACAAATGAATAATTTAGTTACTAATCCTGAATTAATTAAACAAAACGAATGTGCAGCATGTCATATATTGTTTGAGCTAGTCAATAAGATGCACATAAGCGAATTAGATGCTACTGATCTACTATCTCGGATTCTACTTAATGATCCACACCTAAATGATACCTTTGTGGAAGTGGTAGAAGACATCCATATGAAACGAAGAATGATGGCCATACCATTTGTACTGAAGAGCAGGAATGCTAAAGACAAATTTATAGACTCAAATTTTAAGAATTTTTTGGAAGAGAAATCTTCTGAACTAGTAAATTATGGTTACGATCTTGTTTTGCGAAAATTATTGATTTCGGCAATTGCATTGGAAATTGCACAAAATATAGGTGTTGACTATCATGCTGCCATGGAAGAACTTTACTACTATATGAGAAAAAATGATGAGCAAACAAATTTTGCACTAGTAGAATTTGGTGCGCGTTTAAGACGAAGTCACTATAATAGTGACTGGAAAAATTTCAGATAATTATCAAGAATCTCAAAAGAATATTACAAATTCGTTTAGATGGCGATGGATAACGTACCCATAGATACACAAAGATCGTATTGGGACTATTGAATCTCTCCACGTACGAGAAATGACAGCTACGCTATAACAATTGGCATTTTTGATAGTCTAATAGCTACAATTAGATTTACAAACAATGCGATAACTGGAAATATAGATGCATAAAAAACTGTGGTATGCGGTGAGTTTAAATGCAAAGAAACTTCAACATAGAGGCAAAGGCTGCTAAATCCATTCAGAAGGTACGAAACGATGTAATGGCTTATTATAATTATTTGAGGATCACCAAGATCTATTTACAGTTTTAATTCATACTATGTATCATAATGAATACGTAAGACTCTACTTGTTAAACCTTCTATAAAGTGCTAATACGTTGTCACATTTTCTGCATTTATATTCTCCCTTTTCAATAAGAACAATATCTGTCCCAACTTGTTCGTTTGGATTTTCATAGACAATTGCTGGAGAACCAGGATACTCTTCAGCACAATTATTGCAATAATATTTCGTAAATCGTTCCTCATTTAACCTTCCCACCTTACTTAGAAATATTTGTGGCACTCCAAGGCTAGCTTTGGCTTCTTCTTGCTCTGTCAATTTGGCAAATGCATAACCACCAGATCCCAACAATTTCTTATCCTCCAAATCTACTTCCTTGTTCATTTATACATATGTATATCTAAACCCTACTTTTTCACCCTTTCGCTATAGTATACTTTTTGTGACATGTGTGCAATCCCCATTTAGCAGCTATGAATATCCTTCAACACTTAGATCTACTCTAAAAATAATTACATAATCATTGCAAACAAAGTTATTAGTCACAAATACTCTTGTAGAATCATTGCAGAAAACATATTCTATATTTTAACCATATTGAATGCCTTGGATCGATAGATTGTTAGTTTTTTTAATTAGTAAAATATTCTCAAGTAGACAGATTTATTGATGACTGTTTGTGTAATAATTGTTTGTTAACTCGTTATCGAATTCAACTTTAAATTCATTAACCAAACTATCCTTCCATGCTTTCATGTCAAGGACTCTCCTTAACTCTGCCGGTTTATTGTATGGCGTGTTAGATGACCTTATTTAGTTGGGGTAAAATGATAGTCTAGCCATATATACAATGCGATGATTCGCCGCTGGCTGGTCAATCACTGCAATCGGCTACTCTCTTTCTGGCTCGTGTCGAGTTGATTGTAGTGCCAGCGACTCATTTTAAATATGATTCGGTGGAAATCTGCTTCATGCGAGTGTAAACCAACTGATATCCGCCCCAATGATATCGTGTTATTCTTGATTCACGTACCTTTTATCTAGTGTAGATTAAAAATTATTGAAAACTTTGTAGTAGGATTAATCCAATATGCTACTTCCTAACCCTGCCGCGAATGAATTGTTTTTATTTTAGAACGAGTTGAACGTACCAAAGACATTGATATAGATCGATGAATATTACAATTTAGAAAAACATGTCATTCGTATCCAACCCACTTCTCAAATTTGTATTTAGCATTACTATCTATTATATATCAATATCTTTTAGTATTAATATGCCCAAATCGAGGAGTAGGTATCAGTAATATGAATAGCGACGAGATATCCTTTCTGGATCAATCAGAAAACTATTGTATCTGCTATGTAGATATGGTAGACTCTACGAAAGTAATATCTCAAATTAAAAAGAGTGACAAGATTGCACAATATTATTCTATTTTTCTTAACTCAATATCACTTATAGTTCACAAATTTACTGGAAAAATAATTAAAAATACTGGTGATGGTATGGTTTGCTACTTTCCTCAAACATCTGACCCTAACAACAAGTCTGCATTTAGAGATGTTATAGAATGTGGATTGACCATGATGGCA
>JARBAU010000088.1 GCA_029237525.1 Nitrososphaerales archaeon
AACAACCACCAGCATCTTCTATATCTTTTGTGTTAGCAGTATATACATAATTATGACTGTTAGTTTTTGACAGCATATTATTATATTACATGTATCTATTAATTTTCTTCCCTATAGGTCTATTCTGCCGAAACTGCGTCTTCAAATTAAATAGGCAAATTGATGTAAATAGTAACCCAAGTTACCTGAAGGATTTAGGTTATTGATTATTATTAAAATCTTTAAATTTATCATAATATTGGCTAAATATCATAGGATCTATCTGTCTGATATAAAATGCCATTGATATAGGGATAAGCACGTATCCAATCTGGTTGCATCGAACTGAGGATTGATCTTTGCAGTCACTGATTCCGGCATAATATTCGACATGTTTCTTTGCAGCGACATTGCTCTCCGGCGAAATCAAAAAACTACTAGCTGCACCTACGGAAATCTGCAGATGCTTTAGTCAAAAAGAGAAACTAACTACCTAATCAATCAAAGGTAGTGGAATCGCTCACCACCACGCAAGCAACACCACCACCCCTATGTATGCCTATCTGCTCTGTCGTGGGACGAAGCAGATACGGGTTTGTCTTAACATATTTAACAATTTCTGACATACTTTTTACGTGGAATGTCAAAGTCGAACGCACAATTAAGACCAAACACCAAGAGGCATTATTTCTGACATACATTATACACTACTGGACTGATTTCATAATATTGAAGATCCAAATCTAATAGGACTGCCAAGAGAATATGGGGAATACCTCCACTACCTCCGCTAGGAGCTGATTATTGCTCAAATTCAATCCAAAACAGGTGAAGATACTTCGTTAGACTGTTTTTATGTATCTCCACCGAGTAACAATACCTCCACTTTTGCTAAGGACTTTAGATGATGATACACTGCACCTACGAGTCGAGCCGGCGATATAGGAACACAGAATGGTAACAACCAGGATAACGTACATAGAATGCCGCTACATTGATGGGTGCCTTTGACCAGATTAGGACAATCACAGCCAAAGCCCCCTATCAAATGATAGCAAGGCTATCTTACTCTACCTATAGACCCACAACATATAGAAATCCTATGCCAGTATCAATCAGTCTGTAAATAAAATTTCAAAAATTAAAAGAAAAAGAATTATTAGCCTCTCTTTTAGGATATTTCTTTTGACTACTTCAACTCTTTGCGTATTCTTTCAGACCTGTAAAATCGATACCAACTACAGGTTCATTTCCGACAACCCAAGCATTATGTCCAGGTGGGATTAGAGCAGCGTCTCCGGGACCAAATTCCTCTTCAGTACCATCATCCATTACGACTTTGACTCTACCAGAAACAATATATTGAGTATGCGGCGCCTGGCAGCTGTCTGTCTTTGCCAAAGGTTTGACGCATTTCTCCCAACTCCAACCTGGTTCTAAAACTGCTCTACCGATCGTCACATCACCGAGAGTTGCAATCTCAATTCTACCGTTCTCAAATTTCCGTACTTCGTCAGGTGACGTATCTAGATTCTTTTTTTGCATTTTTGCCATTGAAATTGAATAATGGAGTGTGATTATAAGTATTATCTATAAGTTCATCTTCACTTCTACTTGATTTACCATTGGCTATCTACTTCAGTCTAACCAACCTATTTATCGCATATGTTAACCTGAAAAGTTGATTGCCGGCGTACTGGCACCACCTCTGAAAGTCCTCCCTTTTGTATACATGTGTACCTGTGGCTATTTAATCGGTAGAAACTGGTAATGGAAACTGTCATTATATAACACAGACACTATTAGCGTCAGCAGTATGTTGTCGATAAATTGTAAGGAGGCCGGCGATCCAAACTGTTCTCACACAATTACAGGGAACACAGAACAAGAATTATTCGAAAACGCCAAAAAGTATGCTATGGAAACTCATGGTATGACTGCTCAAGAATTTGAGGAAGACGCCAAGAAAATGAAGAAAAGTATAAAAAATTAATTAGACAGACATAGACAGAAAGATACATTAACCAACCGTGGAAGGATCCTAGCTTGAATAGTAATGCGTTTATGCAGGCCTATGCTGAAGGCTTCAGCGCTTCCTCCAGTAATTCAAACACTACCTCACAAATGCATAGTAGTTTCGATACTTGGGGCCAATACCAGTAATTGAGTCTACATGCCTATCATGATGAAAAAGATATAACTTTGTCAAAAGGCATTATCTTTACATTCCTTGATTTAAGACTCTCTATCAGCTTCGAAAGGTCTGAAATCTCTGTCTTATTCGCAGAATTGGTCGGTGTTGTTGTTCCATTATAAGTGTTTGCAAAATCCTGTGGATGGAGTACTACAATTGCATAGCCATACTTTGCAATATTTCTCGAAGCATTACCAAGTATATCTACAAGAGGAGTCTTGACCCATTTACCATTCTGAAAGTCTTTGAAGAAAATTGTCCCGGGTAAATGATAAACAACAGTAGTCATATTATTTATAACATTTTTTTTATTACTATCCAGTAGCTTCTGAGAAGGTATTTTGCTATTATTGATACCTACATGATTCGCACTAAAAATACTCCTATTTTGATCAAACCTGTTTTCTTCAAGTAATCCAGAACTAATTATCCTCATTCCGATTTTTTTCATAGCCGAAATAGTATCATTATTAAAACTATCAAATGGCGGAATAAATACAATCGGTTTTACCCCAAACATCTTCTCCATCTTTAAACTAGCATGGTACAAAGACTGTTTCTGATCAGATAGATTTAATTTGGTATAATTATTGTGATTCCAACCATGAACATCTAATTCGAAGAGCCCTTTGTCAAGTCCTGTTTTAATCTTGTCCACTACTTTAGAATCATTGCCTACAAGATGCATTATCAATCCGAGAGATAATTTCTTGCCTTTCAGCATAAGGAAGTCCATTACTGCGGACTGAACAGAGTAAAGCCAGTAGTCTTGTATATCATCCATTCTAAGCACCACACAATTACTTTTGCTGCTGGCATTATTGATTTCATTAGTAGTTCTATTAGGATTATTATTACCGATTGCCTATCCAAAATTTTCATCAACTAAGGAAGTAAATGAAAAACTAACTAGAAGGATTATACAAAATACCCACATAGTCATTATATTTTTATGATTGAATATCTTATGGCTGCCATTGGAATTGGCCATATAAAAAAATGATTGTAGCGTAAAATAAAGCTTTAATTCCTTTATTCCTGAACAACAACCATGACTACGTACAAGGTCGCCACCCCTTTGGGGATACAAGAGAAGCATGGTACTAGGTGTGCAGATGTCATGTCGCGAAATCAGCCGCCGCGTCAGCTAGGTTAATCATTCCTGTTAAATCGGTAGTGGATTCTATAACAGTCGCTCAGTCTTGAATATTATCAATGCGAATGTTCCCGCTAATACTAAAAACCTTTGCTATAGCCGTAGATATGGCTTTTGTATCATTAGCACGTGATAGTGATTGTGACAATGGCAAGAACCTCAATAACACAGGAGCAGTTGCAATTAGTTATTGATATCAACGCAGTGTAATTTTTATCCAGCTATCTACTACTACTTGTCTTCTCTAGCCTCAATTTTATATCTTTTCCTCTAATCTGATTGAACATATATTTTGCAATTATTGTTATAAGATAACCAGCTACAGAGATGATGACGATTGTACCTCCGGGAGCCAAATTCATTAGATATGAAGTAACTATACCTCCGATTACGGACAATATTGCAATGATGATGGATATCAATGCTGTTTTTTTGAATCCTTTTCCAAACAATATTGCAGTAATATTTGGAATCACAATTAATGATGAAATAAGCAAAACTCCGACTAGTCGCAATGAGGTAATAACGGTAACACTAGCGAGTACTATGAAAAGGTAATTAAGCCTTGCTACATCAATACCGCTAACATTAGCTTGTTCTTCATCAAAAGCAATGTACATAAGCTTTCGATAAATCTTGTACATAATTGCAAGTACTATTGCAGTTATAATCAAAATTATATATTGATCTTGTGAGCTGATTAACAAGATACTTCCAAATAAGAAGCTGTATAGATCAAGCGAAAAGCCTCCTGCTAACCCAATCAATACCACACCTACAGCTAGGCCAGAAGATAGTAATACTGCAACAGCAGAGTCTGCTGAAATCTTTGCGGACTGTCTTAGTTTAGTAATACCAAGAGATGCAAGAATAGATACTATAAACGCCATCCAGATCGGAGATATGTTTGCAAATAAACCTACTGCTATACCGCCAAATGCTACATGTGAAAGAGCATCTCCGAATAACGCTTGCCGTCTTAAAACAAGAAAGAGTCCTATTACAGAGCAACTTATAGCCACAGCAACTCCTGAAATTAGTGCACGTTGCATAAAGCCATATTGAAATATCTCAAATATCATACTGACAATTCCTGACTACTATATTAAGTAACAAAGTCCACTATAGGATGATTAATCTCCATTTTGATTTGAATGTGTGTGCATATGTGCTTGCATGATTGATTCTGAATATGTTTTTAATAATTCTGGGCTGGAAAAGAATTTATTCGTACTACCATGAAAGAACATGGTTCTATTGATACATGCCAGCTTATTTGCGATCTTACTTATGGCATCTAGGTCATGCGACGACAATAGTATTGTTACTTTATTCTTTTGGTTAAGTGTCCTTATGAGGGAATAGAACTTGTTTTGTGTTTCTACATCAATACTCGTAGTAGGTTCATCTAAAATCAATAACCTGGCATCATTTACTAGTGCTTTTGCAATAAGAGCCCTTTGTTGTTGTCCACCAGAAAGATTGCCTATTCGTCTATCTTTTAGAGCTTCTAATCCCACTGTTCTTAACGCAGAATTTATTTTTTGTTGTGAATTGTTATCTTTGTTGTCTGTTAATCCTAAAGAAATGATTTCTTGTACTGTTGCTGGGAAAGTCCGCTCTAGTGGCCTTTGCTGAGGTATATAGCCTATCTCGCGAAGGACTCGTTTATCTTTTCTAACATCATGCCCAAATATTGCAATTTCTCCTCTATAGTCTTCTAATAATCCAAGCATACATCTAAAGAGTGTGCTTTTGCCGGCACCATTAGGACCAATTATTCCCAGTATGTCTCCTTCATTTACAGTGAATGTAATGTTATGCAAAGTAGAAAAGGAAGATGATAAGTGATCCCTGTATCTATAATCCAGATTCCTTACTGATACTGCTGCTGCTAGTTCTTGCATTGCAGTCCCTGCTTCAGAGCTGACAAATCCTGATACATTTTTGCAAGGTAGTCTATTCCTTGATGTTGTTCTTGTAATTTTATCCCTTCAATAGGACTTAGCGCCATTACTTTTCCATTAGGTATCTCAGCGGCTATTGCTTGGGCTGAGCGAGGATCGACCAAGTCTTCAGAATAAATTATATTTATACCAATCTTATTTGCTAGCTGAACTACCGCTACCAAACGTTGGGGAAGTATTTCTCCTTCTGGTGTTAAACCTTGTATACTATGTTGCTTTAGTCCGTATTCTTTTGCAAAATAGCTGAAAGCATTATGGAAAGATATAAAATCTCTTTTTGCACAATTAGGGCTAGATAGATTACCTCTAATTGCTGTATCCAAAGATCGGAGTTGTCCAATAAAGTTTTGGGCATTGTTTTTGTAATACATTGCGTTATTGGAATCTACCTTTATCAATCCATCACGGATATTCTCAACTTGATGAATTGCAAGGATTGGATCTAACCAAATATGCGGATCCGTTGATGCATGAATTTCAGGATCCTTTGTAGAAAGTAAATTTAAACCCTCACTTGTATCAATTGCAAATT
>JARBAU010000089.1 GCA_029237525.1 Nitrososphaerales archaeon
AAATTCTGAAGAACCAATTGGTATAGTTACTGACAGGGATGTTTTGTATCGAGTAGTGGCTGAAAGCAAGGATCCATCAAATACCACACTAAAGGAAATAATGAGTTCACCACTCCATACAGTTGATAAGGACGTACTAGTAAAGGATGCAGTCTCGATCATGAGAAACAAAGGAATAAGGAGACTAGTAATAACAAATAAAATTAAATCTGGTGAATCAGAATCATCTTTTTCTGCAAAAGATAAAGGTAAAACAAGTATATTCGGTGTTTTAACTTTAATGTCAATCATTGGAGAATCATCTAATCAAAGTATAAGTTTGGCAGATATCGATATTTCTGATAATATTATTGCGTCAAAAAATATTGCAATAGTTTGTCCTTATTGTGGATCGAAGTTTGATAATAAAACTGACTTGTCAAAACATATAGATAGAATTCATATCGGAGCAGGTCTACTTGAAGGAGATACACGGCAATGGTAGCATCTAGTGTTGTGATATACCGGTTATCTGAAATATGAAGCAATTTAAATAGCCGTAGCAGAAATCTTCATTGCATTATCTGATCCTAGACTATTAGCTATGGTTATACATGTGTACAATAAGTGCACTTTTACAGCAGGAATACTTCCAAGTAATTGAAAAAAAGTTTGTTATTTGCTGATATTGATTGATTGATTATTATGTTTCTTGTTAATACAAGGTTAGATGGGATGGAATGAGATGGCTGTGTCTGCAAAATCATCTATGTATATACAAATCCATATTGATAATCTCTCACTGAATGCAATATTTACCCAAATGCAACCATATTGAGAACTTTTACGACAGTAAAGACATCTTTAAAGTGAATTTCTAGATCATTAGCAATTCAGAATTATTCACTTTGCAATAACGACAGCACATTTGGCATTGTGAACAATCTTATATGTTGTACTCCCCAGCAAAAATTCTTTTACCTCATGAGGTCCCCTGCTTCCAATTACTATTGTATCAACCCCTTTACTATCTGCTAATCCCAAGATTTGGCCAGCAGCACTGATTCCGCGGAGCTGTATTGTAGATAGAGATGATAAATTAGACTTTTCAGCCCTGTGACGGTACGTTTCTAAAAGCTCCTTACTTTGTCGTTCCAACTCCTTAGAAATTGAATATCCAACATTGCCATATTCCTCAAGCACGTTAACGATTAGCAAATCCGATTTGCATCTAGAAGCAAGGAAAATTGCATATTCAAAGGCCTTATCGGAATATTGTGACCCATCGATGCCAACTAGAATTTTTGATAACATTTGTAACTTATTTAAGAAATTGCATTATATATTAATTAATGTCGTGTACAAAGCGCTGCTTTGCAGACGCACTGTCAAAATAGATGATAGCATCAGTTTTTCTTGTACAATGATAACTAAAATGAATTCAATATATGAAAATGACGAGAATAATATTAACAACACAAACAATCTAGATACAATGTTATCTGCAACGATCCACCAATATCAAAACCCCTTAGTACTACAACAAACACCAAAGCCGAAAATAATTCATGGGGAACAAGTATTGGTTAAAGTTGGGGCTACGGGATTGTGTCACAGCGATCTTCATCTTGTTAATGGAGATTGGAAGAAAAGCATACCTCTTCAACTACCAAAAATACCAGGACATGAAATTGCTGGTTGGATAGAAGAAATAGGTGATTCTGTTCCAGAAGGACTGTTACAGAAAGGCGACATGGTTGCTGTCTTCGGAGGTTGGGGGTGTGGAATTTGCATTCAATGTAAGAATGGAAATGAACAATTATGCAGTTATACAAAATGGCCAGGTATCACCGTAGATGGCGGTTTTTCTGAGTACATTTTGGTAGAATCATACAGATTCTTAATCAAAATTGAGGATGATGGAGATAAATCTAAACTATCTGTAGAAGAATTAGCCCCTCTTACTGATGCAGGTCTTACACCTTATAGAGCCATCAAAAAAATTAGACAAATGCTAGGACCAGGTAAGGTTATAGCTATAATGGGAATAGGAGGTCTAGGATACTATGCAGTACAGTACGCGAAAATATTGGGACAGACATCCAATATTATAGCATTCGATAGACAGGATGAAAAGCTTCAGCTGGCCGAAACAGCTGGTGCAGATGTCACGATTAATACATCAGCATATGAGAAACAGAATATAAAGGAACAGGTATTAACGGCGACTAATGGAAGAGGCGTAGATATAGTAATAGATTGTGTTGGGACTGAAAGTACAGTCTATAATTCAATAAGATTACTTAATAAGGGCGGGGTACTCGTGTTAGTCGGTCTTTTCGGGAATCAGATCACTTTACCTCTGGTTCCCTCAGTTATTAATGAATATTCAATAATTGGTTCATTATGGGGTAACTATAACGAATTGCGTGAAGTAATAGATCTAGCCAAAAACAAAATAATAAAGCATAGTATTCAAAAATTCCCTTTGAATAGAATAAATGAAGTTATCTCATTACTAAAAGAGGGAAAAATAATTGGGAGAGCAATCATTGTACCATGATTTTTGTAAGGAATCCTCAAATCTTGTTTTGTGGATATGAATAATGAAATGACTTGTGAGATAGAATTAGAATCATTACAAGTGCAAATCGATCTTTTCAAACAAATGAGACATCATTTATTGTTTCTAATGACTGGATATGATCAACAAGGAGAGAGAGAACCTGCAAAAATGATCAGAGATGTAATTTTGGATTCTTAATGTCTATACATAGATTAATTATCTGATGCTAATCTCCTTACAATATCTGTCTTTGTTATTATACCTGAAAGAATATTATCTGAATCCACTACTGGAATGCCACTTATTCTATTTCTCTTCATTATATGTGCAGCTTCAGATAAATCAGAATCACTTGTGATAGTTATTGGATCATACTTCATTACATCCATTGCTAAAAATATTGCTTTAATGCCGGATGGGATAAGAATCTGTTCTCTTCTGCGCGCTTCTGCTTGCTTAGATACGTGCCACTGATGTCCGTTTATTCCTGTCCCAAATAATAAACTAATAGGTAGCAAATCGCGTCCTGTGATGATGCCAACCGGCTTTTGATTTTTTGTCACAACGACTCTGGATACTTTATTATCAGTCATTAGCATTAGAGCCATATGTATTGGCTCGTCCGGATCTACTGTCAATACTTTTTTTGTCATATATTTTTGTACCGGATCTTCCACTAATTTCCTATTTGCATAATGCATTGCATATGAATCTACTAAATCACTCTTGGTTACTATTCCTTTGAGTAGACGATCTTCACCAAGTACAAGTAAAGAGCTAACATTGTGTTCTAACATTAGCTTGGCACAAGATTTCAGTTCTTTTTCTTCACTAACTTCTATAAGATTCTTGTTCATTACCTCATCTAATCTAATCTCCTTGAATTGTCTATGCTGTGGCTCGGTGTATAGAGTCCGGGAAATATCCTTCTCTGTAACTATCCCCAAGGCCTTACCATTCCTAGCAACTACAATCCTACTGATATTGTATCTTAGTAATGTATTGCGGGCATCAAGAAGTGTATTCTCTGGTTCAAGCGTTATGACTTTATTACTTACTTCTGCTATCTTTAATCTAGTATATTTCAATGCATTTTGATTCAGTATCTCTCCTATATATGTACATATGATTGGCAGTTTTATATATGAAGAATTTGTTTTCGCTGTAGTGCAGTGTACCAATGTTGACACTAGTAATTCATTACTCAGATATTTTGAAACATTGGTACATATTTTCAGCCACAATGTTAACAAAATATACTACGGGAAGTTTTTTCAACTATCACAATACATTATGGACATTATTTGCCTTTCTCGTATACTGATTCAATTTGAATCAATAACTTTGCGTAGATCAAGATTCCACTCTCTCTGCAATTTTATTCGTTTTTTTAAGAGTTAGTCATCTGTCTTACTATTCTCATAGTTTGAGTAGTATTGTCTAAATTTGTATTGTTGACAATATTACTTATAGTGTAAGCTATTGTCACTATGATATCCGTCAACCTTTGTCACTATATCAATAATACATTTCTAAAATTTTTTCAAATTCAATTGCTTTATCTATCAGTGCTCTTATAATAAATCTTCATTTCGGCAATGATGCATTTCCCGATAGTATCTTTATTTTGATCTTAATTTTGATTTTGACATAATCCATTTCACTGTTTCTGGCCATAATCTCTCATGTGCTTTAGTGCTAACACATAGTCCTATGTGACCTCCAGGAACTGTAAGAGAAGTGATGTCGTTGCTAGATAGATATTCTCTAACTGCCAATGTTGACTCAGGGGAAACCAAGTCATCATTTTCAGCAACAATCGTTAGCAGTGGTGCAGTTATATTCTTTAGATCAATTATATTTTCATCAATCACAAGTTCATTTGAAATAAGTTTGTTATACTTATAACAATCATTGACAATTTGTCGATAAAGTTTCCCAGGTACTATAGGAGTATCATATAACCATTTCTCCACAGAGATAAAATTGTCGACAAATTGTTTATCATTAGATCTTTTGAATAGATTCAAATATTTATCAAAGGCATATCGAGGCGGATTACGCATTAGAAAACCCATATCTAGAACTTGTCCGTCTACGTGTCCAAACTCATCTACAATTCTATCAGAATCCATAACTTTTAACCAATTTGCAAGTATTGTGTTATCCTTGCTGAAATCTACTGGAGTAGCCATAAGTGTAAGACTTTGCACACTTTCATTGTTGAGCGCTGCATAAATGAGTGCAATTATCCCTCCCCAACAATATCCAAGAATAGATACTTTATCACTATCGGATTTCTGCTTGATATCTTCAACAGCGTCTTTCACATAATTAACGTAATCATTTAGAGAAAGATTAGAATCTTCCCAGCCAGGATATCCCCAATCCAGTAGGTAAATATCCAATCCATTAGATATCAATCTTTGAACAACACTTCTATCTTTGCTTATATCCATTATATGGAAACGATTGATGGGAGCATAGATTAATAACAATGGATGTTCGATCTTTTCATCTTTGCTAGCATCCGCGTAACTGTTTTTGACGCCTTTGTGATAATGCAGTACTCGAGTCTTCCCCTTTATAAACATTACATCAAATTGACTCAGATGAAAATCCTTTTCTATTGAAGCGAAAACCATAACATTTCTTACAATGGAATCAAATAACCAACTAAAATAGTAAACAGGGTAACCATTTTTTCTTAATATTGAACGTAATTCAACGAGCAAATTTAAGTAGGTGGATAATAATGAGGTGAAAATGCTA
Organism: Nitrososphaerales archaeon; assembly: GCA_029237525.1. Lineage (GTDB taxonomy): Archaea > Thermoproteota > Nitrososphaeria > Nitrososphaerales > Nitrososphaeraceae > JARBAU01. Next base: position 5,318 of record JARBAU010000089.1, read on the forward strand.
GACTTTAATTCTCTGTCCAACTCTTTATCACAATGCTCAAGCCATTGGTTGTAGAAAATTTCTAATGATTTTAATGTTGTTACGTCGCTATCCGTTGTATTGTACAAGTCATGTAATGCTGTATAATAGATTGAATTATAGATAGAATTTAGTTGAAAACCAATAGTATAAGATTGAACTAGTTTTAACATAAATTCTAATTGTGTACTCAAGTTCATTTTTATAATCTCATTCCTTATATCAGTATATATAATACGAACTTTCTACGATCCTGTACGCTTCTCCATAAATTACAAATGCAAACGAAATAAGCATCAATAATACCTTTGAATAAGATGTATTCAATAATATAAAAATGCTACCTCTAACTAGAAGATTTGTAGAGTGGGTCAGCAAAGTTCAGGAAAAAATTTACCCATGTACTATTATTTAACATCTTGCTGAATCAAGTCTAAAGAATATGAATTAATAAATAAGAAGAATTTAGCATTATTGTCGGTGTCAGTTTAGAATAAATCTAATCGATTGATTTTAAGTAATATTATTACATGGTGTATCCGCAGTATATTGCCCATTACTTGCGAATCATGGTTGCCAATTTGTGTCATTAGTTTGTTTGAGTGTATGTACATATCCTATAATAGTCCTTATATTCATATTTACTTCTTCTTTTCTATTTCTTCTTTATATCTAACGTGACTACTCTTAGGAAATATCTCATACTGGTTAGTTGATACTAGCGAAAAATCTTGTTAGATATCTATACATTAGAGGATCATCGGATAATCCTATGATAAAATATACAGCATACATTACTTTTCTTGATTACATTCTTCCCTATGACCTTATTCCATTTTACAATTATCTTTCGGGGTTTTTTCTGTTATATCCACAACTGAACAAATTGTCTGCTAACGGTTGGATTGGTATCAGATCGATTACGCTTCTAATCATGGGCGATTTGTGCAATAATTAGTTGTTGTACTTGCCAACATAGGTGACATTATAGCTTACAGAGATGGGTTACACTCCTGTCAGGAAGTGTATCCATATAGAAATCAGAACTAAATTCAATCTAATACATGAAAAAGAATGGACTGGTGATACCAT